>NZ_JBHTMX010000067.1:0-14500 GCF_042679725.1 Methylopila musalis | reverse complement strand
TCAGCGCCGGGGCCTGACCCGGCTTCTGGGGCTGGAGCTGCGCCGTCTGGACGGGCTTCACGGGCTTCGCGCCGGCGACCGGCTGGGCGCCCGCGTCGGCGCCATGCCCCTGCGGGCCCTGAACGAACTGCATGCGCGGCTGGCCGACCGTTCCGGTCGCGGCCGGCGCGGGCAGAGCCGCCGTCCGGGCCTCTGCCTGGGTGCGCTGGATGGTCGCCACCTGCTGGGCGTTGCGGCCCGGAATGACGAGCTTCTGGCCGATGCGCACCATGGTGTCCGGCGCGATGCCGTTGGCGGCGGCGAGGTCGGTCCGCGTCGCGCCGTAGGTCCGGGCGACGGAGGACAGCGTCTCGCCCGGTTGCACCGTGTGCGCGCCGCCGGCGGCGGCGACCGGGGCCGGAGCGACCGGCGCCTGAACGACGCGCGGCGCGGCGGCCTGCGGGGCGGGAAGGCTCGGAGCGGCCGCGACGACGCGCGACGGCGTGGTCGAGTAGACCGGGATCACCACCTGCGAGCCGGCGCCGACGCTGCTGGCGTTCGGCAGGTTGTTCGCCTGCAGGATGGCCGTCGCCGGCACGCCGTAGCGCTGCGACAGGGTCTGCACCGTCTCGCCGGGCGCGAGCGTCACCGTGGAGCCGCCCTCGGCCGTCCAGTTGGAGCTGGTGGCGACGCGGGCGGTCTGCGGACGATGCACCGGCGGCAGCGAGCCGGTGGTCGCCGGCTCGGAGATCGCGGAGGAGCGGTAGGGCTGCTGCTGGCCTTCGAAGCCGCGCATGGGCGCGGACTGGGCCGGCGGCAGGGAGCCGAGCGGAGCGCGCTCCACCCGGGAGGTGGGCACGCGCTGCACCGCGCCGGTGTAGGCCGGCTCCGGAGCGCGGCGCGCCCGGCTGGGCGCGGGCTCCGACGAGGCGGAGGTGAAGGGGTTGGAGAACGGACCTTCGCCAAAGCGGCCCGTGTCCGAGCTGCACGCCGCGGCGCCGCCCGACAGCAGCGCGACCACGGCGACCCGGGCGAGCATCTTGGCGCGGACGCAGGAAACCGAATTACGCATATTGGGCACTCGCACCGACAGAACCAACATGCAGGCAGTAAACGGCCGTTGAGGTAAACGGACGGTTATCTTGGCGTCGAAAAAGCGCAGCGCCTTATAAACCTTAAGGCTTTTCTTGGGTCGCGGCCCCTCCCCGCCCCCGGCGCCGTTCAGGCCGGCGCGGCCGCGCGCGGCGCGTTCAACGGGCAGCTGTTGCGCTCGGCGCGCAGGCCGGCCGAGCTCTCGTAATTGGCGCGGCGCACCCGGTTGACGGAGCCCAGCGGCCGATGCGCCGCAAGCCCGCGCCACGGGCTGAACGAGAGGCCGTCGTCCACGCGCGCGGATTTCGCCGGCGACCACCCCTCCTGCGGCTCGGCGCGGATGCGCGCCACCGCCACATAGGGGCTTTCGTCCTCCGGCCAGACGCTGGAGGCGTCCTCGATCGGCATGCGCTCGGCGTCGGTCAGAAGCTGGACGCGCAGTTCCCACTCTCCGCCGTTCGCGCGGAAGAACGCGTTGATTTCGTCCCGGTGGGCGTCCGCCCGGCCGTCGAGGGAGACAGAGGCGCCCTCCAGCGCCTTCAGGTCCGGAGACATCGGCGCGATCGAGAACTTGGCGACGTTCCGGCCGTAGAGAAACGGCGTCTGGCTGAAGAAGGTCTCGCCGAGAATCTGCGTCATGGGCTGGCCGCCGAGCGCGGTCACAGTCGCGCTTTTGCCGCCAAAAGCCTCGATGGTCGCCTCCACCGCGCGCAGCACGCTGGACAGCCCCTTCTTGGCAGTCTCAGCCCGGTCGGTGGTCTTGGCCAGCAGCTTGAGGTTTTTGAGGAAGGCCGCCGCGTTCCGGGCGGCGAAGGCCGGCGCGTTCGCCATTAGGAAATCCTGCGTCTCCTCCCCGTCCGAGCCCGGCAGCCGCTCGCCCTCCACGCCGATCACCTTAAGCGCAAGACCCCGCGGCGCGGAGACGCCGTCGTCCAGCACGTCGCCGGGATTGGTGGAGAAGCGCATCACGCCGGCGTAGCGGCCGGGCGTCGCGAACAGGCCTTGCGCGTAAGGCGCCGGCAGATCGCCGAGGGTCTCCACGGTCACGTCCAGCAGACCGTGGCTTTTGGCGTGCACGCTCCGCAACCCATGGCCGGAATGGGCGAAGGTGGTGTCGCTGATCGAGCGCAGGGTGGCGATCAGCTCGTCGCGCACCCGCTCCTCGTCGTCTTCCGGCCGTTCCATGTCGGGGTGAAACGCTATGGGCGTCATGGGCATCGGCTCGCTCCCTGGATCGTTTCCAAAGAGAACCGCTCCGGCGGCGTCGAGGTTCCGCTAGGACCTCGTGAGGCCCATGACGCGGCGCCCGCCACAAATGTGGCGACGGCGGAAACTTTCGCTGTGGTTCGACGTTAGGCAGGGGCGCTCCTGGCGGAGCGATCGACCATAAGGGGAATTCCGAACATGACGTCTCGTCGCCTTGCTCCGCTCGTCCTGGCCCTCGCCGCCTGCGTGACCCTCGCCGCCTGCGCCAACACCGCCCGCGGCGTCGGCCGCGACACCAAAAACAACGTTCAGGCGACCGAAAAGGCCGTGCGCGGCTACTGACGCGGCGCGACCGCGACGCGTCTCCGGACGCCGATCGCCTTCAGAAGGCGGACAGCGACGGCCCAGAACCCCCGGTGGCTCCCCTTGTGATAGGGGGAGTCCTGGGGCAGCTGCGCGCGAAGCCGCGCATGGGCTTCGCCCAGCGCGTGATAGGGCAGCCGCGGCAGCAGATGGTGCAGGCCGTGGTAGCGCAGCCCGACCGGCGCCCACAGCATCGGCAGGGTCGCCGGCGGCGGAACGTTGACGCTGTCGAGGAACTGCTCCGTCGGCGTCATCTCCTCCCCGTGGTCGTTCTCCCAGTGATGGGCGACCAGCGTGCGGAACTGGTTCACCACCGCGACCGCGGAGCCGAGCGCCAGAGCGGTGAGGAACACGCGGGCCGACATGACGCCTGTGGCCGCAAGCGTCAGGAACGTGATCGCCCAGAGCGCGCACAGCGTCTCCAGAACCACGAAGCGCGTCGCCTGCGGGCCCGTGGGCTGCTCCCGCCGATACTCCGGATTGATGGCGAGCGCCGAGCAGCGCTCGATCACGAAGCGGCGCAGGCCCGGCCACAGCGCCGAGAGCGGCGCCAGCACGGCGAAGCGCAACAGCAGCCCCACCGGCGCCAGCAGCGACACCAGCAGGAAGGCCGCGATCTGCGCCAGCGAACCGCTGGCGAGCGGCAGATATTCCGGATCGAGCTTGGTGCCGTAGCGCGACTTGGCGTGATGCTGGTTGTGCACCCCCTCATACATGAGCGAGGGCGTCAGGAACGGCACGCCGATCAGCGCGTCATAGCCGTTGCGGAACCCCGGCACGTCCTGCGGCCGCAGATGGCTGACCTCGTGGATGAAGCTGACGCCGCGATAAAGCGCGAGCGCCGCCGCCACGAAGAACACCGCCTTCAGCGGCGCGGAGGGCGCCAGCACGGCGCCGGCGAAACCGCCATAGCCCACGAGCGCCGAGAGAATGAGGTCGGTCCAATAGATCGCAGGACGCGGGACGGCGAGGTCGCCGCACAGCTTGTGCGCGGTCGCCACCAGGTTCCGTTCGGGTGCTGACACGGCTTCGTATGCTCACGCTGACGCGCGCCGAACCGCCGACGCGCGGGGGGACCATAGCACCGCCCGCAGCGGCGCGCAGCGCATGGCGGGCGCGCCGCTGCGGACCGTCAGCGACCGGCGTCGAGCGCGTAGGGCTGCGCGGGTTCGGTCGGCAGCGCCGCGGCCTCCCAGCCGTCGGTGCCGTCCGGGTACCAGTGGACGGCGGAGTAGCCCAGCGCCATCGCCCGCTTGGCCGCGTTCCACGACATCCAGCACGCCTGCCGGCAGTAGAACGCCAGCGGCTTTTTAAGATCGCCGCCGGTGAGGCGGACGAGGCTGTCCCGGAAGAACGCCTCCATCTCCGGCGGCAGCGCGCCGTAGCCCACGTTCAGCAGCCAGACGCTGCCGGGAAGATGGCGGCGGGGCGCGTCCTTCCAGATCGTGCCGGCGGGCAGGTTCGGCGGGCGCACCGGGCGGGGCATCACGTCCACGAACACGGCCGTCCCGCCGCGCCACAGCGCCTCGGCGCCCGGCGTGTCCAGCACCGTCGCGCCGGCGAGCGTCGCGGGCGTCGGGCTGCGATAGCCCTCCATCCGGTAGCCCGACGGCTCCGGCGGGACCGGACCCGTCACCGGCTCGTCGGCGCGCGCGAAGGTCGCGCCGACAAAGACCAGAGCCAGGGCCAGCGCGATCGCCGCCCCGACGCGGGTGCGGATCGCGGGGCGCGCCGTCACGCCCGGCGCCGGTTCGAACGCGCGCGTCCCATCACTGCGCAGAGGTGATCGGACGGTTCTGCTCGTCCAGCAGCGGAACATGAAACTCCAGAAGTATCTTGTTGATCTCATTCTGGTTCTTGGCGATGAACTCGTTCAGCCGATGCTTCCAGTTCAGCTCGTTCGGCCGGATGCCCATGGTGATGCGGTAGACCATCGGGGGGAAGGCCTGATCCTTCACCAGCGGCGTGACGGTGAACACGCCCTCGCCCGCCTTGTTGGCGAAATAACCCGCGATCGGCCCCCACAGGACGCCGCCCTCGATCTCGCCGGCGGCGATGGCCTTGAGCATGTCCTCGGCCGGCGATTCGTAGCGGCGGTCCACAGTCAGCGAATAGGGCCGCGCCATGCCGATGAGGCCGTTGCGCGCCAGATGGGAGGCCGGCGCGGTGCCGGCGACGACGCCGAGATGGGCGGACTTCAGCCGCGGGTCGGCGAGCGAATCCACGCCGTCCAGCGGGCCGCCCTTCTTCACCACCAGCGTCCAGGCGGATTTGAAATAGGGGTTGGTGTTCAGCACCGGCTCGCCAGCGGCCACATAGCCCATCACCACGTCGCAGCGCTTCATGCCGAGCGTCATGCGGTAGAAGCCGGTCGCCTGCGGGAACCACGTGTAGTCCACCGGCACGCCCAGATCCTTGGCGAGCAGATCGGCGATCCTGTTCTCGAAGCCGCCGCCCTTCTCGTTCGACAGCGGCAGGTCGCTGGGGTCGGCGCAGACGCGCAGCGTGGCGCGGCTCACGAGATCCGACGTCTGGGCGCCGGCGCCGGCCACGCCGGCGAAAAGCGCCAGACCGGCCAGTCCAAGGCCCGCGAGGGCGCGGCGTCCGATACGCGATGCGGTCACGTCAGTCCTCCTGTGGGGCGCGCGGGTCCGGCCCGCCGCCTCCGGTCACGCGGCGCTTCTGCGGCGCCGCCTTGTTCAAGCACGAAGGGCCCGGCAGACGGAACATGTCCATCGGCCGGGCCCCCTTAGGCGTGAGCGATGTGGACCGTCAGGCCCTCACCGGGATCAGTCGTTCGGCAGCGAGAACACCGTCAGCTGACCGCCGAGAGCGGTGTACTGGGCGAGAGCGGCGTAACCGCCGACCGCGCCGAGACCTTCCGAGCCTTCCGACAGGCCGGCCGCGAGGCCGATGCCGGCCCAGCCGCCAACGCCGGAGAGGATGGCGATGTACTGCTTGCCCTTGTGCTCATAGGTCGTGACGTTGCCGATGATGCCCGACGGGGTCTTGAACTTGTAGAGTTCCTTGCCCGTCTTGGAGTCGACCGCCTTCAGGAAGCCCTCGAGCGTGCCGTAGAACACCACGTCGCCAGCGGTGGCGAGAGCGCCGGACCACACGGAGAACATCTCCTTGTTGGACCAAACGATCTTACCCTTCTTGTTGTCCCAGGCGATGAAGTTGCCCATGCCGCCATGGCTGTTGGGCGCCGGGTACATGGCGAGGGTCGCGCCGACATACGGCTGGCCCGCGGTGTAGGACACCTGGAACGGCTCGTAGTCCATGCAGACGTGGTTGGTCGGCACGTAGAACAGGTCCGTCTTCGGCGAGTAGGCCGCCGGCTGCTGGTCCTTGGTGCCGAGAGCGGCCGGGCAGATGCCCTGGCTGTTCACGTCTTCGCCGTTCTGCTCGGTGGAGTACTTGGCGACGACCAGCGGACGACCGTAGGTCTTGGACGACTTGTCCATGTCGACCTTGGTGGCCCAGTTCACGACCGGATCGTACTTCTCGGCGACGAGCAGCTCGCCCGTCTCGCGGTTCAGCGTGTAGCCGAAGCCGTTGCGGTCGAAGTGCGTCAGCAGCGGGGTCTTCTTGCCATCAATTTCCTGATCCGTGAGGATCATCTCGTTGATGCCGTCGTAGTCCCACTCGTCGTGCGGAGTCATCTGGTAGACCCACTTGGCGACGCCGGTGTCGGCGTCACGGGCGAACACGGTCATCGACCACTTGTTGTCGCCGGGGCGCTGCTTCGGGTTCCAGGTGGAGGGGTTGCCCGAGCCGTAATAGACGAGGTTCAGCTTCGGATCGTAGGAGAACCAGCCCCAGGTGGAGCCGCCGCCGATCTTCCACTGATCGCCTTCCCAGGTCTTCAGCGAGCTATCCTTGCCGACCGGCTTGCCGTGCTCGGTGGTCTTGGCCGGGTCGATCAGCATCTCCTCGTCCGGACCCATGGAGTAGCCGCGCCACGCCTTGGAGCCGTCCTTGAGGTTGTAAGCGGTCACGGAGCCGCGCACGCCGAACTCGCCACCGGAGATGCCGACGATGACCTTGTCCTTCACCGGAAGAACGGTCGCGGTGTTGCTCTCGCCCTTCTTCGGGTCGCCGTTGACGACCGACCACAGCTTCTTGCCGGTCTTGGCGTCGAGCGCCACCAGCGTGGTGTCCGCCTGGTGCAGCAGGATCTTGCCGTCGGCGTAAGCGACGCCGCGGTTGACCGTGTCGCAGCACATGATCGGAATGACCGCCGGGTCCTGCTTCGGCTCGTACTTCCAGATGATGCGGCCGTTGTCGTTCAGGTCGAGCGCGAACACGTTGTTCGGGAACGGCGTGTGAACGTACATGACGTCGCCGATGATGAGCGGACCGCCCTCATGGCCGCGCAGCACGCCCGTCGAGAAGGTCCAGGCCACCTGGAGCTTGTTGACGTTCTTGGCGTTGATCTGGTCGAGCTTCGAATAACGCGTGTTGGCGTAATCGCCGGTCTGAATGCCCCACTGCTTGGGGTCTTCGATGATCTTGGTGACGCTGTCATTGGCGAGCACGGGCCAGGACACGGCCACCGTGCCCAGCAGTCCCGCCACGAGTGCGACTTTGCGCATTGCATTCTCCCTCATGAACGCAGTCCTCAGGTCGCTGCGCTCTTCCGCGCAGCGCAATCTTTATTATTGGACCCGCGCCTTCCGCTCGTGTCACGGCCATTCGGGAACATGTTCCCTCACGCGTCGCCGGCTGCGTCAAACCCCGGCCTAGACCTACGAACCGCCCTGACTTGTTCTGTCCCAAGGCGTTGAAGCTGAAGACGGCCGGACCCTAGGACGCTTTGTCTAAGAGCGCAATAAGGACTTTGAGATATAAAGGAGTTATTATGATATTGCTGCGACTGCTCACTTATTATTTTGCATCGCAGCAAAACGGTCAGCGCCACTCTTCCTCCGTGTAGGCCGCGATGGCGTTGCGGGCGTTGAATTCGTCGAACAGCGCCCAGCCGTCCCGTTCCGACCGACCCGCCTGTTCGGACGCCTCCCGCAGCGAGGCGCCCTTCGCCACCAGCGCCGCCACATCGGCGCGCAGGCGGTCGAAATAGCGCTGCTGCGGTTCGAGCGCCTGCGGCCACGGCGCTGAGGCGGGCCCGTGCCCCGGCACCACCCGCGCCACGGTCCGCCCCCGCACGCGCGTCATCACCTTCACCCAGCCGTCCAGCGAGCCGTCGATCGACGGCAGATGGCCGAGGAACAGCAGGTCGCCGAGGAACCACGTGCCGGTCGTCGCGTCGAACACCGTCAGGTCGTTGTCGGTGTGGGCGGTCGGCTCCGCTTCGAGCTCCAGCTTTCGGCCGCCGAGATCGAGCGTCAGCCGGTCGCCGGTGGTGGTGTCCGGCAGGATGACGTCGTCGCGAGTCGGCGCCAGCTCCGGCCCGAGATCGCGCTTCGCCGCCTCCACATAGGATTCGGCGCGGGCCGCGAGCGCGCGCGGCAGTTTGGCGTGGCCGACGAAATGGGCATTCTCGCCCCGGAACGCCGCGTTCCCGAGCGTGTGGTCGGGATGCATGTGGGTGTTGATGACGTAGCGCACCGGCAGCGCGGTGCGCGCCCGGATCGCCGCCAGCAGCCGCCGGCCGGCGAGCGGCGTATTGCCGGTGTCGATCACCGCCACCGCCTCCCCGCCGATGACGAAGCCCATGTTGGAGATCGCGCCCTGGTTCGGCGGCGCGATGAGCTGGTAGGGCGCGGCGTGCACGAACACGCCCGGCGCCACCTCCGTCACCGGCAGCGGCTCAACCGGATCGGAGGCTTTGGCCTGCCCGCCGAGGATGGTCGCGGCCAGCAGGATCGCGGCCGCCATCACGCGCGGAAACCGGAACGGACCAGCCATGTTCACACCTCTTCTGCACGCGAGACCGCAGATCTGGCCCCTCGCCCGCGATTCTACCGTCGCGGCGCGGATGCGCGACCGAGCGCCGCTCACACCTTCGGTTGAGGGTCGACGCCCTTGGATTACGACGGCGCCGGGTTTAGGTGTCCGCATCGGACCGCCGACGAAAGCCTGTCGCCTGATGCCCACGTCTTCCCCGCGCCCCCTCGCCGTCGTCAAGCTCGGCGGCAGCCTGTTCGGCGCCCCGCGTCTCGGCGCGCTGCTGGACGTCGCCGCGCGGCATGGCGCGCTGGTGGTTCCGGGCGGCGGCCCCTTCGCGGACGCGGTGCGCGCGTTGCAGCCCACGCTCGGCTTCGACGATCGCGCCGCCCACGAGATGGCGATTCTCGCCATGGCCCAAGGCGCGGCGCTGATTCAACGGTTGCGGCCGGACTTTGACCGTGTCGCGTCGATGGACGAGATCGAACGCGCGCGCGCCGCCGGCCGGGCCGCGCTGTGGTGGCCGGTCCCTCTGGCGCTCGAGGCCGACGTGCCCGCCTCCTGGGACGTGACCTCCGACAGCCTCGCGCTCTGGCTGGCGCGCGCGGTCGGCGCGGCGCGGGTCGTGTTCGTGAAATCGGCCCTCGCACCGGTCTCTTCCTCGATCGCGGACTGGGCGCGCGACGGGCTGGTGGACGCCCATCTTCCGCGCCTCGCTCAAACCTATGCCGGCGAGGCGCTCTGCGTGGGCGACGCCTCGCCGGAGGCGCTCGACGCCGCCCTCGCCGCCCCGTCGAGGCTTGCGGCATGAGCGGCGAGGAGACGGAGAAGGTCGCGCTCGTCACCGGCTCGCTCGCCGAGGCGCGGCTGGAGCGGCTGGCGGCCAGCCTCGCCAGCGAGGCGCTGCAGCCGCAGGTGGTGAACGTGGGCGTGAAGGTGGCGGCGCTGATGACCGCCGAGATTCTGGAGCGGCGCCTGAAACTGCCGGAAGGCGTCCACCGCGCCATTCTGCCCGGCCGGTTCCGGGGCGATCTGGAGCGGCTCTCCAACCATTTCGGCGTGACCTTCGAGCGCGGGCCGGAGGAACTGGCGGACCTGCCCGGCTTCTTCGGCCGGGGCGGGCTGGAGCCGGACCTGTCGCGGCACGACTGCCTGATCTTCGCCGAGATCGTGGACGCGACCATGCTCTCCCACGAGGAGCTGATCGAGAAGTCCCGGCGCCTGCGCGCCGACGGGGCCGACGTGATCGACCTCGGCTGCCTGCCGGACACCCCCTACCCCCATCTCGAAGACCACATCGCCACGCTGATCGCCGACGGCGCCAGGGTGAGCGTGGATTCGGCCAATCCGGACGAGCTCGCCCGCGCCAACCGCGCCGGGGCGAGCTATCTGCTCAGCCTCAGCGAGAAAACGCTCGCCATCGCCGACGAGGGCGACGCCACGCCGATCCTCGTCCCCGCCTCCCCCGCCGACATGGAGTCGCTGCTGCGCGCCATGGACGCGCTGGAGGCCAGGGGCCGGGCCTATCTGGCCGACCCGATTCTCGATCCGATCCATTTCGGCTTCACGGATTCGGTGGTGCGCTATGCGGAGCTTCGCCGGCTGCGGCCGAACGCGCCGATCCTGATGGGCATCGGCAACGTGACCGAGCTCACCGACGCCGACACCACCGGAATCAACGCCATTCTCATGGGCATGATCTCGGAGTTGAACGTGCAGGCGGTGCTGGCGGTGCAGGTCAGCCCCCATTGCCGCACCGCCGTGCGGGAGTTCGACCGGGCGCGGCGGGAGTATTTCGCCGCGCGGGAGGCGGGATCGCTGCCGCAGGGCTTCGGCGGCGGCCTGATGGCGCTGCGCGACCGCCGGCCGGTCACCTCGTCCGCCGCCGATCTGGACGAGCTCGCCCGCGACATCCGCGACCGCAACTACCGCATCGAGGTGTCGGAGAAGGGCGTCCACATCTTCAACAAGGACGGCCACCACATCGGCGTCGATCCGTTCGACCTCTATCCGCATCTCGCGGTCGAGGGCGATCCCGGCCACGCCTTCTATCTCGGGGTGGAGGCCGCCCGCGCCGAGATCGCCTTCCGGCTGGGCAAGCGCTACACGCAGGACGAGCCGCTGAAGTTCGGCGTCGCGGGCGAAACCGCCGAGAGCCTGGAGCAGGCCCACAAGCTGAGCTTCAAGAACGCGGGCTCAACCCTCGCCGAGAAGCGCGAGGAGCGCGCCAAACGCGCGCCGAAAACCGAGCAGCCGGCCGAGCCCGCCCCCGGCGGCGCCGAGGAGCCCACGTCGTGATCCGCGAAACCGTCGTCACCACGCTGTCGCCCGAAGGCGTGCCCCATGTGGCGCCCATGGGCGCCACGCCGATCGAGGGCGGCTGGCTGCTGCAGCCGTTCCGCCCCTCGCGCACGCTTGAGAACTTCCTCGCAACCCGCTGCGGCGTCGTGAATTTCACCGATGACGCCCGCGTCTTCGCCGGCTGCGTCACCAAGCGGAAGACCGAATGGCCGACCGTGCCGGCGCAGGCCGTGGCCTCCGTGCGCCTGATGGACGCGCTCGCCTGCGACGAGGTGGAGGTCGTCCATGTGGACGACGACGGCCAGCGCCCGAAGCTGACCTGCCGGGTGGCGCGCACCCAGTCGCTGAAGCCCTTCGGCGGGCTGAACCGGGCGGTCGCCGCCGTGCTCGAAGGCGCCGTGCTGGCGAGCCGGCTCCACATGCTGCCGCCCGAGAAGATCGACGCCGAGTTCGCCTATCTGCAGATCGCCATCGACAGGACCGCGGGCGACGCGGAGCGCGAGGCCTGGGGCTGGATTCTGGACATGGTCCGGGCGCATCGGGACGCCTTCGCGTCATGACCGGCTTCCTGGCGAGCGTCGCCACCCTCGACGAGATGGCGCTCGCCCGCGCGGCCGGCGCCGACATCGTGGACCTGAAGAACCCGGCCGAGGGCGCGCTGGGCGCCTGGGCGCTCGCGGACCTGCGCGCGGCGGTCGCGCTCTGGCGCGGCTGGGGCGAGGACGCGCCGCTTCTGAGCGCCACCATCGGCGACCGGCCGATGGTCCCCGAGACCGTGCGGGCTGCGGCGGACGCGGTGGCGGAGACCGGCGTGCCGCTGGTGAAGCTCGGCGTGTTCAGGGGGGGCGACGCCGGCGCCTGTTTCGAGGCCCTGCGCCCGCTCGGCCGCCGCGTGAAGCTGATCGCCGTGTTCTTCGCCGATCAGGGCGTGGACCGGGATCTGGTGGAGCACGCGGCCAGCGCCGGTTTCCACGGCGCCATGATCGACACCGCCGACAAGGCGGCCGGCGGCCTGCGCCGCCACATCCACACGCCGGCGCTCGGCCGATTTGTGCGGGAGGCCAAGGCGCTCGGCCTGCTGACCGGCCTCGCCGGCTCGCTGCGCCTCGCGGACGTGGACGATCTGGCCGAACTCGGCCCGGACTATCTCGGCTTCCGCGGCGCCCTCTGCGACGGCGGCCGCACCGGCGCCTTCAGCACGGAGGCAGCCCAAAGCCTGCGCGCCGCGCTCAACGCCAAGCGCGCCGCGTAAGCCCGCCCGCCCCCTCAGCGCAGCAGCATCACCACTAGGGGGGCGGCGAGCACGTTGAGCAGACCGACCAGCACCATCACCAGACCGGCGATGGAGCCCTCCTCCCGGCCGAGTTCGTGCGCCTTGGCCGCGCCCGCGCCGTGGGCCGCCATGCCGAACAGCGCGCCGCGGGCGAGCGTGGAGCGGATGGGCAGGCGCGCCAGCATCACGTCGCCGAGCGCCGCGCCCAGCACGCCGGTCATCACCACGAACAGCGCGGTCAGCTCCGGCGCGCCGCCGATGTCGCCCGAGACCGTCATGGCGAAGGGCGTGCTCATGGAGCGCGGCAGCAGGCTGAGGCGCAGCTCGCCGTCGAGCCCGAGCACGGTGGCGAGCGCCCAGCCGGTCAGCACGGCGGTGGCGCTGCCGGCCGCCATGCCGGCGATCAGCACCGGCCAGTGTTTGCGGATCAGCGCGCGCTGCTCGTAGATCGGGGCCGCGAAGGCGACCGTCGCCGGCCCGAGCAGCATCACCAGCCAGCCCGCGCCGCCGATGTAGTCGCGGTAGCTCGCATGCAGCGCGAGCACCGCCACCACGATCAGCGCGGGCGTGACCGCGAGCGGCGACAGCCACCACAGGCGGAAGCGGCGGTAGAGCGCCTTGGCGGCGAGGTAGAATCCGATCGTCGCGGCCGACCACAGCAGGCCCTGGCCGACCGCGGCCTCAAACGACCCGCTCATGGCGCGACCTCAGCCGGAAGCACAGTTCGACGGTGAGCGCGGTGACGCCGATGACGGCGGCCGTGCCGGCAAGAATCACCACCAGAATCTTGAGGCCGAGCAGGCCCGCAAGCTCCCGGTGCTCGACCACCGCCACCACCAGCGGCACGAAGAACAGCAGCATGTCCGCCAGAAGCAGATTTGCGCCGCGCCGCAGGCTGAACAGGCTGAGCCGGCCGCTCATGAGCAGCGCCAGCGCCAGAGCCAGCCCCACCACGCCGCCGGGAACGGGCAGGCCCGCGAGCCGGGTCACGCCTTCGCCCGCCACCCACAGGCCCGCGATCAGCGCGAGCTGGGCGACGCGGCTGCCGTGGAAGCGGCGGCGGAACGGAACGGCGATGCGGGCGGTCGTCATGGCGTGGTCTCTCCTGATCGACAGGCTACGCCTCGGCGCTATATGCTCAAAATGACTTATTTTCTCAGATTGAATTCCATAGAGGAATGTCGATGGATTTCCGCGTTCTCCGCGCCTTCGTGGAGGTGGTCCGGCAGGGCGGCTTCTCCAACGCCGGCAAGGCCCTGTTCACCACCCAGTCGGCGGTGAGCAAGGCCGTGCGCCAGCTGGAGGACGAGGCGGGCGTGGCGCTGCTGGACCGGATCGGGCATCGGGTGGCGCTCACCGCCGCAGGCGAGATCGTCTACCGCCGCGCGCTGCGGCTGCTGGCGGATAGAGACGACCTGATCGCCGAGCTCGGCGAGGTGCGCGGGCTGAAACGGGGCGAGCTGAAGCTCGGCCTGCCGCCCATCGGCAGCAGCACGCTCTACGCGCCGCTGTTCGCGATCTACCGGCAGCGCTTTCCGGGCATCGACGTGCGGCTGGTGGAGTATGGCAGCGACCGGCTGGAGGAGCTGCTCCGCGCGGGCGAGATCGAACTCGCCGGCTCCCTGCTGCCGGTGGAGGACGATTTCGAATGGCGCGCCGTGCGCCGGGAGCCGCTGGCGGCGCTGCTGCCCTCCTCCCACGCGCTGGCGGGCCGGGCCTCGCTCAAGCTTATCGATCTGAAGGACACGCCCTTCGTGCTGTTCGAGCGCGGCTTCGCGCTGAACCGCATCCTGCTCGACGCCTGCCGGGCGAGCGGCTTCGAGCCGCAGGTCGCGGCCCGGAGCAGCCAGATCGATTTCATCGTGGAGCTGGCGGCGCTCGGGCTCGGCGCCGCGTTCCTGCCGGAGTTCATGTTCGCGCAGCGCCCGCACGCGGGCGTGGCGCCGGTGCGGCTCGACGAGCCGCGCGCCCGCTGGGACATGGCCATGGTGTGGCGGCGCGGGGCCTATCTCTCCCACGCCGCGAGGGCCTGGCTCGCCGTGGTCGACGAGGCCACGCAGAAGGCCTGAGGGGCCCGGACGAACCGGAGCGTTCAGGCCGGGACGACCAGCGCCTCGCCCTTGCCGCCGGCGTTGAGGTCGCCCGCGAAGCGCCGCACGAGATAGGCGTCGCCGAGGAACACGCCGATCTCCGGCGAGCGCCGGGCCAGCACGCGCAGCATCACGAGGTCATGCTCGCCGGCGTCGCCGAAGCCGGACGACAGACCGTCGGCCGAGCGCAACAGCAGCGTGCCGCGCTTCATGCCGCGGCCGGCCTTGCCCTTGAGCGCGCCGCCGACGGCGAACGTGCCCGCGATCAGATCGCCGAGGGCGCCCTCCGCCGCGTCGCCCTGAACCACGATGACGCCGCCCCGAAGCCGCTCGGCCGCGCGGGCGG
>NZ_JBHTMX010000066.1:0-14500 GCF_042679725.1 Methylopila musalis | reverse complement strand
GGCAGCGCGGCCACGCGGGTCTCGGCGCGCTCCTCACGCGCGCGGCGGTCGGCCATGTGCCGCTCCACCGCATGGCGCTCCGCCGCCTCCGCCGACGCGTCGTGACGCGCCACGTAGACCGGGCGGCTCGGCGCGAGCGAGGCCATGCGCACGCTCTCGCTCGCCGCGATCGCCTCCTGGCTCGCGATCATCACGCCCGGGCCCGGACGGCGCTTCTCGTAGAAGGCGTTGCCGCCGGCGATCGCCACGTAATGCATGTTCCGGTACGGGAACTTGTAGCCGGCGGTGTGGAAGAACATGGACTTGGAGCCGACGCGCGGATTGCGGGCGCCGGAGAGCACCGCGTCCGCCATGCGGTAGGCGCGCGGCCGGCCGCTGTCGGTCATGGGCCGGGTCAGCACGCCGGGCGCGAACTGGTTCGGCTGGCCGATGACGCCGCAGACCGTGCGCGGATAGCGCCCGGAGTGCACGCGGTTCATCACCACCGTGCCGACCGCCAGCATGCCGTCGTCGCTGGAGCGGTTGGATTCGAAATACATCACGCGGGCCATGCACTCCCGCGCGCTCAGGCTCACCTTGCTGATCTTGGGCGAGTGCCCGCAGGCCGCGGCCACAAGCGGCAACACCAACGCGGCGACGAGCTTCGCCGTCCTCGACAACGCCATACGCATACGCAACCCACAAGCTTTCGCCGGGCGACTGTCGCCGCCGGGCGACGCCCCGTCCTCAAACGCCAGAATAGCGCCCGGACGTGATCAAAGGTTTAACGAATGGGCGCGGTCGACGCGGCGATCAGCGCGGCCACGTTGCGGTCGAACCGGGCGGCCACGGCGCGAAAATCCGGCAGCTTGCGCCGGGTCTCGTCCTCGAGCGCCCGCGCGCCCTCCTCGCCGAGCGCGGCCCTGAGGCTCGCCGCATATTCCGGAATGGCGGCCCACTCGTCCACGGTGGTGTCGGTGATCTCCAGATGGAACTGGACGCCATAGGCGCGCTCGCCCCAGCGCAGGGCCTGCACCGGACAGGCGGCGTTGCCGGCCAGCGCCACCGCGCCCTCGGGCGGCCGCGCCACCTCCGCGCCGTGCCACTGCAGGGTTTCGATGCGGGGGCCGAGCCCGGCGAAGACCGGATCCGCCGCGCCCTCCGGCGTCAGCTCGACGGTGGTGATCCCGACCTCCGGCCGGGCCATCAGCCCCACCTCGCCGCCGAGCGCGGAGGCGAGCAGCTGGTGGCCGAGGCAGACGCCGAGATAGGGCCGCCCGGACCGCACCCAGCCCGCGATCGCCGCCTTCTCGGCCACGAGCCACGGATGCTCCGCCTCCTGCCACACGTCCATGGGGCCGCCCATGACCGCCATCAGGTCGTAGCCGTCGAGGTCGGGGATCGGCTCGCCCTCGTCGAGCTCCACCGCGCGCCAGTCATGGCCGGCCTCGGCCCAGAACTCCCGGAACACGCCGGGATGCTCCACGGCGAGATGCTGAAACACGATGATCTTCACGGCGTGGCTCTCCGGCGGGCGCGTTCGCGCGCATCTTCAAGCCCCCGCGTCGCCGCTTCAACGCGAATCTGACGGACGCCCACAAAACAGGCGGACGAAAACCGCAAAAGACCTCACAACCGGGCGCGCCGGGCGAGGATCGCCACAACCAGAAGCATCACGATCCCGACGCAAAGCGCCCCGCCGCCGACCGCGCCCAGCCGGGCGAGGATCTCGGGCAGGAAGCGGTAGCCCGGCAGGCCGTCCGTCACGAAGGCGCCGGAGGCGTCCCGCGACCAGGTGGAGATCCAGACCATCGCGCCGAGAAGCGCGCCCCCGATGAGGGACAGCATCCCGCCGAGAATGCGAAGGGGAAGCAGACGACCGCGCATCCGCATACGGGGAAGTGAGTCGGCGGAAGCGCGCAACCAGGGCCGGAACCCCGTCCCCGCGCCACACATCCACGCTGCGACGGCTGGAGCCTGAACGCATCCGAGCGTTCGCTTCCGCACGGCGCAAACGGACCCCCGCGCCGCGCATCGCTCAAGCCAACCGGCGTCGCGCGCTTCGCCAAAGACCTATTCGCGCAAGACGCTTGGCGGAGCCACGTCGCCCTGCGCAGGGCGCGCAACGAACGCGGCCGCCAAGCGCGCGTGGACCAAAAGCCGGTCGAACCAAGCGGCGCTATGACAATGTGTAAGGGAGAAAGTCTGAACCTGCGGGTCGAAGACGTCTGAGACCCAACGCTTGAGGCTCTGTCCAACCTCAATAACACCATGGCGGGAGTGACGGGACTCGAACCCGCGGCCTCCGGCGTGACAGGCCGGCGCTCTAACCGACTGAGCTACACCCCCGCAGCGGGGCGTGGCCCCGTCTGGTGGGCGCTTGGTACGGGACGGCCGGAGCGCTGTCAAGCGGGCCGACATCGCTCTGTCACGCGCCTGTGGACAAGCCTCTTTGCGCAGCGCGGCGTCCGTGCGCTATCACCCGAACACAAGACGCGGAACAGAGGGCGGTCGATGGCGGCGGGCGACGGAAACCAACTGATTCAGGTGGTGGCGCTGCTGGGGGCCGGCGTCATCGCCGTGCCGATCTTCCGGCGGCTTGGGCTTGGCTCCGTGCTCGGCTATTTCGCCGCGGGCCTCGTGATCGGGCCGTTCGGATTCGGCCTGTTCCCCGATCCGGCCTCGGTGCTGCACGTGGCCGAATTCGGCGTCATCATGCTGCTGTTCATCATCGGGCTCGAAATGCAGCCCGCGCGGCTCTGGAGCATGCGCCGGCTGATCTTCGGGCTCGGCGCCGGCCAGGTGGCCGTCTGCGGCGCGCTGCTGACCGGCGTCGGGATCGCGGCCGGGCTGTCGCCCGCGGTGGCCTTCGTGGCGGGCATGGGCTTCGTGCTGTCCTCCACCGCCGTGGTGATGCAGATGCTGGAGGAGCGCGGCGACGTCTCCACCCCGGTCGGCCAGAAGGCGGTGGCGATCCTGCTGCTGGAGGATCTCGCCATCGTGCCGCTGCTGGCCGCTGTGGCCTTCCTCGCGCCGGGCGGCGACAGCCATGGCGGCGCGGACTGGCGCAGCGTGGGCGTGGCGCTCGCGTCCGTCGCGGGCCTCGTGATCGCCGGGCGCTATCTGCTCAACCCCATGTTCAGGGTGCTGGCGCGCTCCCACGCCCGCGAGGTGATGACGGCGGCGGCGCTGCTGGTGGTGCTGGGCGCGGCGCTGCTGATGGAGCTCGGCGGGCTCTCCATGGCCATGGGCGCCTTCCTCGCCGGGGTGCTGCTGTCCGAATCCACCTTCCGCCACCAGCTCGAGGCGGACATCGAGCCGTTCCGCGGCGTGCTGCTGGGCGTGTTCTTCCTCGCGGTCGGCATGTCGCTCGATCTCGCCACCATCGCCGCGAACTGGGGCGTGGTGGCGCTGGCGGTGGCGGGCTTCGTGATCGTGAAGGCGATCGGCATCTACGGGGTCGCCCGCGTCACCGGCGCCACCAACCGGGAGGCGATCGACCGCACCGCCTTGTTCGCGCAGGGCGGCGAATTCGCCTTCGTGCTCTATTCCGCCGCGACCTCCGCGGGCGTGATGGACGCGCGCGAGAACGCCATCTTCACCGCCGCCGTCATCATCTCCATGGCGCTGACGCCGTTCACGGCGCTCGCGCTGAAGCGCCTGATGCCGCCGCTCGCCGACGACCGCAGCGACGCCGACGTGGAGCGGCCGGACGGGCTCACCGGCTCGGTGCTGGTGATCGGCTTCGGCCGCTTTGGGCAGATGGTGTGCCAGCCGCTGCTCGCCCGCGGCTTCGACGTGTCGATCCTCGAGAACAACGTCGACATGATCGAGGCGGCGTCGGACTTCGGCTTCAAGGTCTATTACGGCGACGGCACGCGGCTCGACACGCTGCGCACCTCGGGCGCGGGCGAGGCGCGGGCGATCCTGATCTGCGCCGACGGGCGGGACAACGTCACCCGCATCGCCGATCTCGTGCGGCACGAGTTCCCCAACGCCAAGCTGTTCGTGCGCGCCTATGACCGCGGCCACGCCATCGACCTGATCCGCAACGGCGTCGATTACCAGCTGCGCGAGACCGTGGAATCCGCGCTGCGGTTCGGCGAGGCGGCGCTGAAGGAGCTCGGCGTGCCGCCGGAGGAGGCGGAGGAGCTGATGGAGGACGTCCGCCGCAAGGACGATGAGCGGCTGGCGCTGCAGGTGGCGGGCGACATCTATTCCGGCACCGACCTGCTCACCGGCAACGCGCCGGTGCCGAGCCCCCTGACCCGGCCGAAGCGCCGGGGCCGGGTGTTCGACGACAAAGCCCTCCCCGGCCGCCCGCCCGCCGGCGTGCGCGGCGCGTGAACGGAGGCGCGGCCGGCTGACGGCGGGCTCTGGCGGGCCTCGGACGGCGGGACCCGTCACGCTCGGGCGTGGCGGGTCGTCTGACAGGTTTTGCCGGACGAAAAGCCCCCTCACCCGGCCCTTCGGGCCGACCTCTCCCCGCCGGGGAGAGGTGACGCGGCGGCGGCCGCGCGCTCAAGGGGCCGAAACAGGTTGGGGGAATCGAACAGGTCCGGGGGGTCAGGTCAGGATAAGGCGGGGAGGCCCGCCCTCACCTCTCCCGGCGGACACCATCACGCGCGCTATGGCGTGGCGGGTCGTCTGACAGGTCCTGCTTGCCGAAAGCCCCCTCACCCGGCCCTTCGGGCCGACCTCTCCCCGCCGGGGAGAGGTGACGCGGCGGCGGCCGCGCGCTCAAGGGGCCGAAACAGGTTGGGGGAATCCGGAACGGGTTCGGGGCGTCCGTTCCAAATCGCGCTGGGAGGCCCGCCCTCACCTCTCCCCGGCGGGGAGAGATCGACGCGAAGCGGCGGGTGAGGGGGAGCCCGCCCGCAGGCGTAAGCGGCGCGTGAGGGCGCGCCGCTTAAACACCCGTGACCCTGGCGTCTAAAACCTCGCGCTCGCCGTCATGCCCGAGCTTGCCTCGGGCATCCACGACTTGGACGTCGACGTTTGAGCCAAAGGCAAGTCGTGGATACCCGCGAAGGCGCGGGCATGACGTGAGTTTCAGTCACGCGTCGCGGTCCGTTCCGAACCGCCTTTCAGAACCGGAGCGCGCGGGCCTGCTTGACGTGCTCCAGCGCCTGCACGCGGGCCACCACCGCCTCGGGGATCTCGCCGTCGATCTGGACGATGGCGATGGCGTCGCCGCCTTCCGCGGCCCGGCCGAGGTTGAAGGTGGCGATGTTGACGCCGGCGGCGCCGAGCGTGGCGCCGAGCGCGCCCACGTAGCCGGGCTTGTCCTCGTTGGTGACGTAAAGCATCGACGGGCCGAAGGCCGCCTCGATCTCGATGCCCTTGATGTCGATGATGCGGGGCTTGCCGTCGGCGAACACGGTGCCGGCCACGTGGCGGGTCACGCCGTCGGTGGTCACGCTCAGCCGGATCACGCTGTCATAGGTGTCGGCGTCCTCACGCAGCACCTCCTCGATCGCGACGCCGCGCTCGCGGGCGATCACCGGGGCCGAAACCATGTTGATGTCCGCCAGCAGCGGCTTCAGCAGACCGGTGACGGCGGCGGAGGTGAGCGCGCGGGTGTTCATGCCCGCCACAAGACCCTCATATTCGATCCGGACCGCGGTCACGCCGCTGTCGGTGAGCTGGCCGGCGAAGGAGCCGAGCTTTTCGGCGAGCGCCACGAAGGGCCGCAGCCGGGGCGCCTCCTCGGCGGTGATGGAGGGCGAGTTGACGGCGTTCGAGACCGCGCCGCGCAGCAGGTAGTCCGACATCTGCTCGGCCACCTGCAGGGCCACGTTCTCCTGCGCCTCCGTGGTCGCGGCGCCGAGATGGGGCGTGCACACCACGGCCGGATGGCCGAACAGCGGGTTCTCGGTGGCGGGCTCGGTGGTGAACACGTCGAAGCCCGCGCCCGCCACATGGCCGGCGTCCAGCGCCTCGCGCAGCGCCGCCTCGTCCACGAGGCCGCCGCGGGCGCAGTTGACGATGCGCACGCCCTTCTTCATGCGGAACAGCGCCTGCCGGTCGATGACGTTGCGCGTCTTCTCGGTCAGGGGCGTGTGCAGGGTGATGAAGTCGGCGCGGGCGAACAGCTCGTCCAGCTCCACCTTCTCGACGCCGATGTCCTGGGCGCGCTCCGGCGACAGGAACGGATCGAAGGCGATGACGCGCATCCGAAGCCCGATGGCGCGCTCGGCGACGATCGAGCCGATGTTGCCGCAACCGATGATCCCGAGCGTCTTGGAGGTGATCTCCACGCCCATGAAGCGGTTCTTCTCCCACTTGCCGGCCTGGGTGGAGGCGTCGGCGGCGGGGATCTCCCGGGCCACCGCGAACATCAGCGCGATGGCGTGCTCGGCGGTGGTGATGGAGTTGCCGAAGGGCGTGTTCATCACGATCACGCCCTTGGCGGTGGCGGCCGGGATGTCGACGTTGTCGACGCCGATGCCCGCCCGGCCGATCACCTTCAGCCGGGCCGCGTTCGCCAGGATCTTCGGCGTCACCTTGGTGGCCGAGCGGATGGCGAGGCCGTCATAGTCGCCGATGACGGCGGCCAGCCGGTCCTTGTCCTTGCCGAGATCGGGCTGGAAGTCCGCTTCGACCCCCCTGTCCCTGAAGATCTGGATCGCCGCCGGAGACAGCTTGTCGGAGATCAGGACGCGGGGGGCCATGGGCTCAGTCTCTCTCGTGTTCGCGGGCCTCGCCCGCTCAGGTTTTCCGATAGAAAGGTTCGGCGTCCCGCTCGAAGTAGTCGTCGAGCGGAGAGCCGGGGATCGGCACGAAGTCGATCGTGTCGGTCGGGCGCGCGGCCGCCTCCAGCACCTCCTCCACGCGGTCGAGCACCGCGTCGAGATCGCCGTTCACCTTGAGGCCGATAACGAGGCGCTTGATGCCGTCCTCGTCGGCGATGGTCGCTTCGGCCAGATGGGCGGCCTCCACGTCCGGCAGGTCGGCGAACAGCGCCGCGAGCGGCGCCGTGAGATGGGCGCGGGAGGTCTGCGGCCGGCCGACCACCGTCGGCAGATCCTCGTCCTCGTCGTCCTTGAGGTCGGGGGCGAGGTCGAAGCCTTCGTTGGCGCGGTCGAAGTCGCCGTCCAGCATGGCCGCCACGTCCTCGGCCATGAACTCATGGCCGTATTCCGACCCCGGATTGAGGACGAAGTTGGCGTCCTCGATCTGGGAGACGATCTGCTTGAAGCTCTGACGCACGATCAGCAGCTTCTCGTCCGGGAACATGGCCTGCACGCGGGCGTCGGAGGTGAAGATCGGCACGAAGCTCAGATCCTCGTGCGTCACCTCCGGCACCGCGTAACCGCCGCCCTTGCCGTCGCCCGGATCCATCAGCGCGAAGGACAGCTCCGCCTCCAGAAACTCCTTCAGGAAGGCGGTGCGATGGTCCGGCTCTTCGATCGCGCGGATGAGCGAGCGTTCGAGAGCGTTTTCGGGCGTGAACATGGAATGGGCTCCGGCGATGACGGGAGGCGACGCGGCGAGGCGTCGTCGCGCCTGCCTTTAGCAGGCCTGCGCGACGAATGTGAGGGACCTGCGGTCAACTTGCGCCGACCGTCCAGCATCCTGGCCGCGAGACCACGCCCCGGCGCCGCCCGTCCGCATGCGGACGAGCCGGCCGGCGCTCCGTCAGGCCGCTTTCGCGAGCGCCGGCGAGAGCTGCGCGTAGGCCCAGTCGAACCAGGGCAGCAGCGCTTCGACGTCGGAGGTCTCCACCGTCGCGCCGCACCACACGCGCAGGCCGGGAGGGGCGTCGCGGTAGGAGCCGAAGTCGTAGGCGACGCCCTTGGTCTCCAGCAGCGCCACGAAGTCCTTGGCGAAGGCCGCCTGGACCTCGCGCGGAGCGGAGGCGAGCGCCGGATCGGCGAAGGTGAGGCAGACGCCGGTGTTGCTGCGGGTGGCCGCGTCAACGGGCAGCGCCTTCAGCCAGGGCGTGCGCTCCACATAGTCGTAGATCGCCTTGGCGCTGGCGTCGGCGCGGGCGATCAGCCCGTCCAGGCCGCCGACCGACTTCGCCCATTCGAGCGTGTCGATGTAGTCCTCGACGCAGAGCATGGAGGGCGTGTTGATGGTCTCGCCCTCGAACAGCGCCTCGTCCAGCTTGCCGTTCTTGGTCATGCGGAACAGCTTCGGCAGCGGAAACACCGGCGTGAAGCTCTCCAGCCGCTCGACCGCGCGCGGGCCGAGGATCAGCATGCCGTGCGCGGCTTCGCCGCCCATGACCTTCTGCCAGGAGAAGGTCACCACATCGAGCTTGTCGTAATCGAGCTCCATCGCGAAGGCGGCCGAGGTCGCGTCGCAGATGGTGAGGCCCGCGCGGTCGGCGGGGATCCAGTCGTGGTTCGGAACGCGGACGCCGGCCGTGGTGCCGTTGAAGGTGAAGACGACGTCGTTGTTGAAGTCGACCGCGGCGAGGTCCGGCAGCTGGCCGAACTCGGCGACGACGGCCTTGGTGTTCGGCAGGCGGAGCTGCTTGACGGCGTCGGTCACCCAGATGGCGCCGAAGCTCTCCCAGGCCAGCACTTCGACGCCGCGGGCGCCGAGCATGGACCACATGGCCATCTCGACGGCGCCGGTGTCGGAGCCGGGAACGATGGCGATGCGGTGGCTTGCGGGAACGCGCAGGACCTCACGGGTCAGGTCGATCGCATGCTTCAGCTTGGCCTTGCCGGCCTTGGAGCGGTGCGAACGGCCGAGCTCGGCGTTGGCCAGAGCTTCGAGCGACCAGCCGGGACGCTTGGTCGTGGGTCCGGACGAGAAATTGGGGTTCGCGGGGCGAACGGAAGGCGTATCGGTCATCTCAAACCATCCTTTCAGATGGACGCCCCTCGTTGGGGAGGGGTGGCCCGCCCGTTCGATACGTCTTTCCGGAGCGGGCCGTCAAGCCGCTTTTGCTTGCGTCGGCCAAATAAAAACGCGGCGGAGCATTGCGCTCCGCCGCGTTGAAGACCAGCCGGACGTTCGGATCAGTCGAGCGTGTAGCGCACGCCGAGACGGATTTCGTGGGCGGCGATGTCTTCGACCTTGACGCGGTAGCCGCTGCTGACCGCCGGAATGCGCTTGGTGCGCGCTTCGCCGAGGTCGACGTAGCGGTAGTTGGCGTCGATGGTGATGTTGTCGCTGACCTCGTAGCCCACGCCCGCCATGAGCGCCCAGGCGAGGTTCCACTTGTGGTCGCCGCCGAACTTGCCCTTGGTGCCGTTCGGGTTGGTGTAGCGGTAGTCGTCCAGATCGACCCGCGCCGTGCCGATGCCCGCGCCCACATAAGGCGTGAAGCCGTGCCAGGTGCCGATGTCGAAGTAAGCGTTGGCGAGGAAGGTGAGCGCCGAGATCTTGGCGCGCTCGTCCGAGTAGAGCCCCTTGCTGGCGCAGCCGATGCAGGCGAGCTTGCCGCCAAAGTCCGCCTTGGTCTCGTAATCGACCGTCACGTCGGTGCGGAACCACTCGTTGAACTTGTAGCCGACGCCGCCGCCGAAGATGAAGGCTTCGTCGAGGTCTTCGCGCTTGTAGCGGTCCACGCCCTTGTAGGCGGGATCGAGGAACCGCGCCGAGGGGTTGCGGTAGAACTTGTAGCCCACGTCGCCGCGCAGGTACCACGCGGAGCCGAACTCAACCGGCTCGATCGGCTCCAGCAGCGGGGGTTCGGGAAGATCGGCCGCGCGACCCACAGTCGGGGCGAGCGCGACAGCAAGCGCGCCCGCGAGCGCGTAGGTCGTCCATTTGGCCATACCGCCAGTTCCTTGTTCGGCGTCCGGACGCGACTGCGCCGGACACGATCGTGTTCACCACACGACTGGCACTGTGACCTTGAAACGTTAAAAGCCGCTTAACCTTAAATCTCAACCACGTTTGTTCATCGATCGATCGTCTCAAAACGAGAACGCCCCCGCGACATCTGTCGCGAGGGCGTCGATTCCGTCCGGAACCTTCGGAGGCGACCCGGGGCCCGCTTGCGGGATCCGCCGCAGGCGCCCGTCCTCAGGCCGCGGCCTTGGTGATCACCTCCACCACGCCGTCCACCACGTCCGTCACCAGCGTGCGGTCGTCGCCCTCGGCCATCACGCGGATCACCGGCTCGGTGCCGGACGGGCGGATGACGAGCCGGCCCGCGCGGCCGAGACGCTCGGTGGCGCTGGCGATCGCGGCCCGCACCGCGGCGTCGTCCAGGGGACGGCCGGCCTTGTAGCGCACGTTCTTCATCACCTGCGGCAGCGGCTCGAAACAGTGGCAGATCTCGGAGACCGGCCGCTCCGCCTTCTGCACCACGGACAGAAGCTGCAGCGCCGCCACCAGCCCGTCGCCGGTGGTGGCGTAGTCGGACAGCACGATGTGGCCGGACGGCTCGCCGCCGAGATTGTAGCCCTTGGCCCGCATGCGCTCGACCACGTAGCGGTCGCCGACCGGCGTGCGCTCCAGCGTCAGGCCGAGCGAGCCGAGGTAGCGCTCGAGGCCGAGATTGGACATCACGGTGGAGACGAGGCCGGGCGCGGACAGCCGCCCCTCCTCCGCCCAGGACGAGGCGACCACGGCCATGAGCTGGTCGCCGTCCACCACCTGGCCCTTCTCGTCCACGATGATGACGCGGTCCGCGTCGCCGTCGAGCGCGATTCCGATGTCGGCGCGGGTCTCGCGCACCTTGGCGATCAGCGCGTTCGGGGCGGTGGAGCCCACGTCCTTGTTGATGTTGACGCCGTTCGGCTCCACGCCCAGCGTCACCACCTCGGCGCCGAGCTCCCACAGCGCCTCGGGCGCGACCTTGTAGGCGGCGCCGTTGGCGCAATCGACCACCACGCGCAGGCCCTCGAGCGAGAGGTTGCGGGTGAGCGTGCGCTTGGCGAACTCGATGTAGCGGGCCTGCGCGCCCTCGATGCGCTTGGCGCGGCCGAGCTGGGGCGCGTCGGCGAGCTTGGGGCCCAGATCGCTGTCGAGCAGCGCCTCGATCTCCGCCTCCACCTCGTCCGACAGCTTGTAGCCGTCGGGCGCGAACAGCTTGATGCCGTTGTCGGAGAAGGGGTTGTGCGAGGCGGAGATCATCACGCCGAGATCAGCGCGCATGGAGCGGGTGAGCAGCGCCACCGCCGGCGTCGGCATCGGCCCGAGCAGCAGAACGTCCACGCCGACCGAGGTGAAGCCCGCCTGCAGCGCGCTCTCGATCATGTAGCCGGACAGGCGGGTGTCCTTGCCGATCACCACCCGGTGGCGGTGATCGCCGCGGCGGAAGGCGATGCCCGCCGCCATGCCGACCTTCATGGCGAAGTCGGGCGTGATCGGAAACTTGTTGGCCTGACCGCGGATGCCGTCCGTGCCGAAGTACTTGCGCGTCATGCAGCGTTCCTTGCTCCCGCGGGCGGCGCGAAGGCCGACCCTAATCCCGTCATAGCGCGAGCATGACGCGACGACGTTCAAAAATCGTGAGCGTTCGTTACGCCGCCGCCCGGACGCGGGACATGAAAAAAGGGGCCGGACGTCGCCGCCCGGCCCCTTTTGAACTCACGTGTCGCGCCGGCTCACGCCTGCGGCTGGGGCTCCAGCCCGCCATCGGGACGGCGGCGGGGCTTGCCGGCGGTCGGCACCGCGGAGCCGCGCGGGCTCGGCGGCTCGTCGGCGTCGCGCACCGGCGGACGGCCGTCGAGCAGCGCCTTGATCTCCTCGCCGGTCAGCGTCTCGTATTCGAGCAGCGCCTTGGCGAGCTGGTCCATCTGGTCGCGATGCTCGGTCACGATGCGCCGGGCGGTGTCGTAGCCCTCGTCGATGAAGCGTTTGATCTCGTTGTCGATCTTCAGCATCGTCGTGCCGCTGACGTTCTGCTGGCGGGCGACCGACATGCCGAGGAACACCTCGTCCTGGTTTTCGCCGTAAGCCACGGTGCCGAGCTCCTTGGAGAAGCCCCAGCGCGTCACCATCCCGCGGGCGATGTTGGTCGCCATCTGGATGTCCGACTGGGCGCCCGCCGTCACCTTGTCCTCGCCGAAGAAGATCTCCTCGGCGACGCGACCGCCCATGGCCATGGCGAGGCGCGAGGTCAGCTGCTCGTACGAGATCGAGATCTGGTCCCGCTCCGGCAGGTACTGCACCATGCCGAGCGCGCGGCCGCGGGGAATGATCGTCGCCTTGTGGATCGGATCGTTCGCCGGGGTGTAGAGCGCGACGATGGCGTGGCCGGCCTCGTGATAGGCGGTCACCCGCTTCTCCTCGTCGGTCATCACCATGCGGCGCTCGGCGCCCATCATGATCTTGTCCTTGGCGGCGTCGAACTCGGCGGCCGTCACCATGCGCTTGGAGCGGCGCGCGGCCATCAGCGCGGCCTCGTTGACGAGGTTCATCAGGTCCGCGCCGGAGAAGCCGGGCGTGCCGCGGGCGATGGTCTTCAGGTCCACGTCCGGCGCCAGCGGCACCTTGCGCACATGCACCTTCAGGATCTTCTCGCGGCCGATGATGTCGGGATTGGCCACCACCACCTGACGGTCGAACCGGCCCGGACGCATCAGCGCGGGGTCGAGCACGTCCGGACGGTTGGTCGCGGCGATGAGGATGATGCCCTCGTTGGCCTCGAAGCCGTCCATCTCCACGAGCAGCTGGTTCAGCGTCTGCTCGCGCTCGTCATTGCCGCCGCCGAGGCCCGCGCCGCGATGGCGGCCGACCGCGTCGATCTCGTCGATGAAGATGATGCAGGGCGCGTTCTTCTTCGCCTGCTCGAACATGTCGCGCACGCGGCTCGCGCCGACGCCCACGAACATCTCCACGAAGTCCGAGCCCGAGATGGTGAAGAACGGCACGTTGGCTTCGCCGGCCACCGCGCGGGCGATCAGCGTCTTGCCGGTGCCGGGAGGGCCGACGAGCAGCACGCCGCGGGGAATGCGGCCGCCGAGGCGCTGGAACTTCTGCGGATCGCGCAGGAACTCCACGATCTCCTGCAGGTCGTCCTTGGCCTCGTCCACGCCCGCCACGTCGTCGAAGGTGACGCGGCCGTGGGCCTCGGTCAGCAGCTTGGCCTTGGACTTGCCGAAGCCCATGGCCTTGCCGGCGCCGCCCTGCATCTGCCGGGACAGGAACACCCAGACGGCGATCAGCGCGATGAAGGGCAGCCACTGCAGCAGCAGCGCCACCACCCACGGCATGTTGTCGCCGGGCGGACGCGCGGTGATGGAGACGCCCTTGTCATAGAGGCGCTTCACCAGCGACGGGTCGCTCGGGGCGTAGGTCTGGAACTGGGAGCCGTCGGTGTACTGGCCCGAAATGTTCGGCCCTTCGATCACAACCCCGCGCACCCGGCCGTTGTCCACTTCGGTCAGCAGCTGGCTGAACGAGATGTCGTTGGGCTGGGACCGCTGTCCGGGGTTCTGGAACAGCGTGAACAGGGCGAGCAGCAGCAGAACTATGATCACCCAAAGGGCGAAGTTCCGGAAATTCGGGTTCATTTCGGGCCTTTCGCGTCGATCGCGGCGGAGGAGCCCAAGGTCCAGCGACGCTTGCGCGAATGTAAGCGCAGGTGCGCGCTCTGCCAAGACGGCCGCTCGACGAAGGAAGGGGCCTTCCGGGGCCTTGCGCGCGTTGCTTCGCCACAATCGCGGGGTCTTACTTGCGGCGAGGGCACATCAAGGAAAGCGGCGGAGGCCGCAAGGGACCAGCCATGACCACCTTCGATGAACGCGAACGCGCGTTCGAAAACCTGTTCGCGCATGACGCCGCCATCCGGTTCCGGGCCTACGCCCGCCGCAACCGGCTGCTCGGCCTGTGGGCGGCGGAGCAGCTCGGCAAGACGGGCGAGGACGCCGAACGCTACGCCAAGACGGTGGTGATGGCGGATTTCGAGGAGGTGGGCGACGGCGACGTGCTGCGGAAGGTGGCCGGCGACTTCGCCTGCGGGGGTTTGCGCGTCCGCGTGGCGGAGGTGCGCGCCCGCATGGACGAGCTGCTCGCCGAGGCGCTGGAGCAGGTGAAGAGCGAACGCTGATCGGGATTCCGCCCGCTCGCGAAAGCGTTATTGTCCCCGCGCGGCGTTTGAGGCGCCGGCTCGAAGGATGGAGTTTCAGACCATGAAGGTCCGCATGAGGACGGCGCTGGCGGCCGCCGCCGCGCTGGTCCTGTCGGCGGGAGGCGCGCTCGCGGCGCCCGCCACCGCCACCACCAACCTGAACGTGCGATCCGGCCCCGGAACCGGCTACGCCGTGATCGGGACCATTCCCGCCGGCCGCAGCGTCGAGGTCATCGGCTGCGACGGCCCCTGGTGCGAGGTCGATCTCGGCGCCCGCAGCGGCTTCGCCAGCGCGAGCTACCTGTCCCGCGCCGTGCGGGAGCGGGTGATCGTGGAGGAGATCGAGGAGCCCACCTACGGGCTGTCGATCGGCGGCTACTGGGACGACCGGCCGTGGTACTTCTCCGACGGCTACTACTACTGGGGCGGCCGCTGGTGGGGCGTGCGCCCCGGCCGGCCGGGCTGGCACGGCTCGCACCGCCCCCGTCCGCCCCATTGGGGCCGGCCCGGCCGACCCGGATGGGACAGGCCCGG
>NZ_JBHTMX010000065.1:0-14607 GCF_042679725.1 Methylopila musalis | reverse complement strand
GGTCCTCGCCCCGGCGCACCAGCCCGGCCGCCTCCAGCCGGTCGAGCAGCCGCGCCAGCGTCGGGCCCTCGATGCCGAGCGAGCGGGCGAGATCGTTCTGCCGGGCGCCGTCGCCGAGCCGCGCCAGATGCACCAGAGGCCGCCAGGTGGCGTCGGTCAGGCCCTCCGAGGCGAGGGCGTCGTCGAGCGCGCGCCGCCAGCGCCGGGCCGCGAGGCCGAGCTGGTAGCCGAATTCGGCGGGAAGAGGAGGGGTCGGCGCGATCGACATGGCTATTAGATAGTTCGCTATCTAATAGCTGTCGAGCGGTCCTATGCGCCCCAGCCCCGCGTCAGCGGCGGGGCTGGGAACGCCGAAGCGGGGTCAGCCGCGCAGGGTGGCGCCGGTCGCCTTGCTCACCTGCGCGACGATACGGGCCGCGACCTCCTCGATCTCGGCGTCGGTCAGGGTCTTGTCGCGCGGCTGCAGCGTCACGGCGAGCGCGAGCGAGACCTTGCCCTCCGGCACGCCCGGACCCTCGTAGCGGTCGAACAGATCGACCCGGGTCACGAGCTTGCGGTCGGCCGCGAGCGCGGCGCGGATCAGCTCGCCCGCCGGCGTGTCGCGGTCGGTCACGAAGGCGAAGTCACGGCTGAGCGGCTGGAAGGCCGAGCCCTCGAACGGCGGCTTGGCGCGGGTCGGCTTGGCCTTGGGCTGGGGCAGGGCGTCGAGGATCAGCTCGAAGCCCACCAGCGGCCCGGAGACGCCGAGCGCCTGCAGCGTGCGCGGGTGCAGCTCGCCGAAGGCGCCGAGCACGACCTTGGGGCCGAGCTGCAGCGCGGCCGAACGGCCGGGATGGAACCAGGCCGGGGCGGCGCCTTGCGCGATCTGCACCGCCGAGGGCTGCAGGCCGAGGCCCGCCAGCACCGCCAGCGCGTCGCCCTTGGCGTCGAAGGCGTCGACGGCCGCGGCGGCCTCGCCCCAGTGGCGTCCGGCGCCGCGGGCCTTGGCGGTTCCGCGCCGAAGGCCGGCGGCGGCGATCTTCTGGTCCTCGGGCCGGTCGCCCCAGAACACCTGCCCCGCCTCGAACAGCGCCGTGTCGGGCAGGCCGCGGTCGGCGTTGCGCTGGGCGGCCGCGATCAGGCCCGGCAGCAGGCTCGGGCGCATGTCCGACAGGTCGGCGGCGATGGGGTTGGCGAGCGCAAGCTCGGGCTTCGATCCGCCGAAGGCGTCCGCCTGCGCCCTGGACACGAAGGACCACGTCACCGCCTCCACCAGACCGCGCGCGGCGAGCGTGCGGCGGGCGACGCGGGCGCGGCGCTGGACCGGCGACAGCTTCGGCCCGGAGCCGAAGGCGGCCGGCAGCGGCGTCGCCACCAGCCGGTCGAGGCCGACGATGCGCACCACCTCCTCCACGATGTCGGCCTTGCCCGACACGTCGGGCCGCCAGCTCGGCACGGCGACCTTCAGGTTCTCGCCCTGGCCGGTCACCCAGAAGCCCAGCAGCGACAGCGGCGCCTTCACCTCGGCGGGGGTGAGGGCGAGGCCGGTGAGGCGCTTCACCTCGGAGACGGGGACGTCGATGATCAGGTCGCGCTCGGGCACCTCGCCCGCGGTCGCGATCTCGGAGGCTTCGCCGCCGCAGATGTCGAGCACGAGCTGGGTCGCGAGCTCCAGCCCCGGCAGGGCGAAGGCGGGATCGACGCCGCGCTCGAAGCGGTGGCGGGCGTCGGAGTTCAGGTTCAGCGCGCGCCCCGTGCGGGCGACGGAGAGCGGATCCCACAGCGCGCTCTCGATCAGCACGTCGGTGGTGGTTTCGTCGCAGCCGGTGGCGAGCCCGCCCATGACGCCGGCGATGGCCTGCGGGCCGGCGTCGTCGGCGATCACGCACATGGTCGCGTCGAGCGCGTAGGTCTTGCCGTCGAGCGCCACCAGCGTCTCGCCGGCGCGGGCGCGGCGCACCACGAGGTCGCCGGTCACCTTGGCGGCGTCGAACACGTGCAGCGGCCGGGCGCGGTCGAAGCTCAGATAGTTGGTGACGTCCACCAGCGCGTTGATGGGCTTGGAGCCGACGCTGGCGAGGCGCCGCCGCATCCATTCGGGCGAGGCGGCGTTGGTCACGCCGCGCACGAGGCGGAGCGCGAAGAACGCGGCCAGCGGCTCCGTGTCGCCGAAGTCGAAGCGCACGGCCACCGGGCAGGGGAAGCCGCCCCGCACGGCGCGGATCGACGGCTCGCGCAGTTCGCCGATCTCGGCGGCGGCGAGGTCGCGCGCCACGCCGTGGACGCCGAGGCAGTCCGGCCGGTTCGGAGTCACCGCGATCTCGATCACCGGATCGTCGAGCCCGACCAGCGGCGCGAACGGCCGGCCGACCGGCGAATCCGCCGGCAGCTCCAGAATGCCCTCGCTCTCGTCCGACAGGCCGAGCTCCTTCGCCGAGCACAGCATGCCCGCCGAGGCGACGCCGCGGATCTCGGAGGCGCCGAGCTTCACGCCGGACGACGGCACCACCGTGCCGGGGGCCGCGAACACCACCTTGAGGCCGGCGCGGGCGTTCGGGGCGCCGCACACCACCTGCAGCGGCGCGCCCTTGCCCACATCCACCGAGCAGACCTGAAGCTTGTCGGCGTTGGGATGGCGCGTGGCGTCGAGGATGTGGCCGACCACGAAGGCGGACAGCTCGCCCGCCTTGTCCTCCACGTCCTCCACCTCGAGCCCGACGCGGGTCAGGGTGTCGGTCACGAGGCCGAGGTCGGCGTCGCCGCCGAGATGCTCTTTCAGCCAGGAGAGGGAGAATTTCATCTGCGTTAAGCCCTCAGGGCGTCGGCCCGGCCGCAGGATAAGCGGTGAGCCGGGGATCATCAGGACGGTCGGCGGAGGTTCAGAGCCGGTTTTTAGCCTTCACGGTCGCCGTCATGCCCGAGCGTGTCTCGGGCATCCACGACGTTAACGCTCGGGGTTTTTACGCCGGGCCAAGTCGTGGATGCCCGCTTTCGGCGGGCATGACGTGAGTTTCAGGCGTGCTCCGGCCTCTCCATCGGCGTTTCAGGACGACAGGCCGGCGGCGAGCGTCGGGAAGTCGAGCGGGCGGAAGCCGTAATGGCTGAGCCAGCGGGCGTCGGCGGCGAACAGGTCGCGCAGGTCCGGCATGCCGTATTTCAGCATGGCGATGCGGTCGATGCCCATGCCCCAGGCGAAGCCCTGATGTTTGTCGGGGTCGAGCCCGCAATTGCGCAGCACGTTCGGGTGCACCATGCCGCAGCCGAGGATCTCCAGCCAGTCGTCGCCCTCGCCGATGCGCACCTCGTTCGGCAGCTTGCGGCAGCGCACGTCCACCTCCATCGACGGCTCGGTGAAGGGGAAGAAGGACGGGCGGAAGCGCAGCTCCACCGAGGGCACCTCGAAGAAGGTCTTGAGGAACTCCTCCAGCACCCATTTCAGGTGGCCCATATGGGCGCTCTCGTCGATGACGAGGCCCTCCACCTGGTGGAACATGGGCGTGTGGGTCTGGTCCATGTCGAAGCGGTAGGTGCGCCCCGGGCAGATGACGCGGATCGGCGGCGTGCCCGCGCGCATGGCGCGCACCTGCACCGGGCTGGTGTGGGTGCGCAGCAGCAGGCGCTCGCCGTTCGCCTTCTCGGGCAGGAAGAAGGTGTCGTGCATCTCCCGCGCCGGATGGCCCACGGGGAAGTTCAGCGCGGTGAAGTTCAGCTCGTCGGTCTCGATGTCCGGCCCTTCGGCGATCGAGAAGCCCATGGCGGAGAAGATCGCCGCGATCTCCTCCATCACCTGGCTGACGGGATGGATGCGGCCGGTCTCCAGCGCGCTCTCGCGCACGGGCAGCGAGACGTCGAGCCGCTCCGAGGCCAGCCGGGCCTCGAGCGCAGCGTCGGCCAGCGCCGTCTTGCGGTCGGCGAGCGCGCCGGCCACCCGGTCGCGCAGCGCGTTCAGCGCCGGGCCGAAGGTCTTGCGCTCGTCCGGGGACATGGTCCCGAGCGTCTTCAGTTTTTCGGAGACGGAGCCCTTCTTGCCGAGGGCGGCCACGCGCACGGATTCGAGCGCGGCCTCGTCGGCGGCGCCGGCGACGGCGGCCAGAACGTCGGCTTCAAGGGCGGAAAGGCTTGCGAGGTCGGTCATCGGCGGCGCGGTCTTCTGCGAAGGCCGCCGGAACGACAGGGAAGCGCGGGGTCTGAGACCCGCGCCGGGCGCCACCGCGGCCGCTGCGCCGCGATCCATGTCCCCCGCGTCTTCGACGAGCTCCGGCGGCGGAGGGGGAGAGGGGCCCCGGCGCTCTGGCCGGGGCGACGTCGCTTGGCTTGTTCGTAACGTCCGGTCCGGGCCTCACGGACGAGGCCCGGAAGGCCTCACGCCGGAAGCGCGGCCTTGGCCTTGGCGGCCAGGGCGCCGAAGGAGGCGGGCTCGGCGATCGCGAGCTCGGACAGCACCTTGCGGTCCACCTCGATGCCGGCCTTGGCGAGGCCGTCGATGAAGCGGGAATAGGTCAGGCCGTGCTCGCGGACCGCGGCGTTGATGCGCTGGATCCAGAGCGCGCGGAAGGTGCGCTTCTTGTTCTTGCGGTCGCGGTAGGCGTACTGCATCGACCGATCGACGGCGGCCTTGGCGGCGCGGATCGTGTTCTTGCGGCGGCCGTAGAAGCCCTTCGCGGCGGCGAGCGTCTTCTTGTGCTTGGCGTGGGACGTGACGCCCCGTTTAACGCGAGCCATGGGTCAAATCTCTCGTGATCTCAGGTGTTCGGGAAAAGCGCGTGCTGAAAGCAGGCGGTCGCGTCAGCCGTAGGGCAGGAACGTCCGGACGATCCGCGCGTCCTGCGGGGTCAGGATGGTCGTGCCCCGCTGGTTGCGGATCTGCTTGTTGGTGCGCTTGATCATCCCGTGGCGCTTGCCGGCCTGGGCGGAGATGACCTTGCCGGTCGCGGTGAAGCGGAAGCGCTTCTTCGCCGCCGACTTGGACTTGATCTTGGGCATTTCGCTCTCCGAAAAGATGGAGAAACCCCGGCGTGCGGTCGCTTATCCCCGATGAGGAGAGGCGGCCAGGCCCGAGGCTTCGAGCAAGATTGGGCGCGCCACGGCAGCCCATAACCGGCCGGGCGCGCGCGGAAGCCGGGCTTATACGCGCCATGACGGCGGTTTGCAACGGGTCAGGCGCGGGGCTTCAGGGTGGCGGAGATGGCGCGGGCGATGCGGTCGTAGTCGCCGTCGAAGTGGTGGCCGCCGGGCGTCTCGATCAGGGTCACGCGGGCGGGATCGAAGCCGGGGCAGGGGGTGCGGCCCTCGGCCTGCTCGCCCGCGCCGTAGACGCAGATCAGCGTCGGGCGCTCCGGCGCCGCGCTCGCCTCGATCACCTCCGGGACGGTGGGCTTCGGGTAGCCCTCGAACCGCGCCGCGATCTTCGCCACGCCCATGGCGAGGTCGGCGGTGTTCGACAGGCCGAGCATCGCGACCGAGCGCACCAGCGCCCGGTCCTCCGCCGGCAGCCGGTTGTAGGCCACGGGCGCGGTGTCGGCCCCGAAGGAGTAGCCCACCAGCGCCACGTCCCTGACGTTCCAGAGCCGACGGGCGGTCTCGATGATGCGGCCCACGTCCGCGCCCACCTCGTCGGGGGAGCGGGGGGTGAGGAAGTAGCGCAGGCTGTCGAGGCCGATGGTGGCGACGCCGTCCTCCGCGAAGCCCTTGGCGAGCTTGCGGTCGATGGTCGCCCAGCCGCCGCCGCCGGTGACGATGACCGCGAGCGCCCGCGGCGGGCCCTTGGGCGCCACCGCCACCACCGGCAGGTCCGCGAGTTCCGGCAGGGTCTCGCCCGGCGGCAGATGCGCTTGCCTGAGGCCCGGCAGCCAGTGGGTGAGGGTTTTGTGCGCCGCCGGATAGGCCACGACGGCGAAGGTGGCGACGAAGGCGAGAAGGGCTCGGCGATACGTCATGGGCGGCGGTTCCGGCGCGGCTCACCCGCCGCGATCGGCGCAGAACGCGCGTCGAATGCGGCGCCGCGAAGGCGCTTCTCCCCGTGCGGCCGTCAGGGCGTCTCCGCCGTCACCGCCACGCCGATGGTGCGGCTCGGCGCGCCGCTGATCTGCAGCGTCGCGGGGCCGTCCTTCAGCTCGAAGCGCATGGATTTGCGCGCGCCCTCGCAGGTAGGGTCGCCGCTGAAGCCGAGCGGCCGCGCCGGGGCGCCGTCCTGCACCACGTCGAACCAGACCCGCTCGGTGGTCGTCACCCGCCAGGCGCCGGCTTTGGCCTCGAACCTGAGCGCGCCGGCCAGCGCCGCCGGCGCCGGCTTCTGCTCCGGCGGGAGGACGAGCCCCGCCTTGTCCGCCTCGGTCAGCAGCAGCCGCACCGCGGCGGCGGGCGCCGGGCGGATCGCCGATCCGCTCGGGACCATCTCCGCCGCGGCGATCGCCGTCACGTCGGCGCTCACGTCCCAGGCGAAGCCCGAGCAGGGCTTGGCGTCCACGGCGAAGGCGGGCGTCCCGGCGAGGCTTGCGGCGAAGGCGAGGGCGAGACGCATGGCGGGCGGTCCTGACAGGCGATCGTGGTGGGCGAGGTGTCAGCGGGCGGCGATCGCCGCCCAGAACGCGGCTCCCACGGGGTGCCCGGCATCGAGCATCAGCCGCAGGCTGAGCGCAAGCGCCACCACGATCACCAGCGGCCGCACCAGCTTCACGCCGTGCTTCAGGGCGAGGCCCGCGCCGAGCCGGGCGCCAATCAGCGCGCCGGCGCCCATGGCGGCGCCCACCGTCCAGACCACGTGGCCGCCGATGACGAAGATGATCAGGCTGGCGAGATTGGACGACAGATTGAGCAGCTTGGTGCGGGCGACCGCCTTCACCGCGCCGAAGCCCGCAAGCCCCACCAGCGCGATCATGAAGAACGAGCCGGTGCCGGGGCCGAACACGCCGTCATAGGCGCCGATGGGCATGGCGACGCCGAGCGCGAAGGCGGTGGGCGTCATCCGCGGCCGTCCGTCCACGTCCGACAGGCCCGGCCCGAAGATGAAGTAGAGCGCCACCACGATCAGCAGGAAGGGCAGGCCGACCCGCATCGCCTCCACCGGCGCCACGGTGACGAGCGCCGCGCCGACCGCCGCGCCGCCGAACGAGCTCAGCGCCAGCCGCCAGGTCTCCCGGTTGCGGAAATCGAGCATGCCGGCCTGGGTGAAGCGGAAGGTGGCGGTGGCGGTGCCGACCGAGCCCTGCAGCTTGTTGGTGGCGAGCGCCGACACCGGATCGAGCCCGCCCAGAAGCAGGGTCGGCAGGGTGATCAGCCCGCCGCCGCCGGCGATGGCGTCCACCACGCCCGCGAACAGGCCGGCGCCGAAGAACAGCAGCAGCGTTTCAAGGGAAAAGGACACAGAGGGGGCGCTCCAGCCTCCGCCTCGGGCGAAACGCCGCGCGCGGAGCGCCGGGAGGCATAGCGGCCATAGGCCCGAAAGGCGAGGGCCCCGGCGCGCAGGGCGGACCCGCGCCCGTCGGTCGCGCGTTGCGGAGCGGCCGCGCGTTTGCGACTGATGGAACGGGCGGCCATGGCCGTCTTTAAGGGAGGACAGCATGCTGAAGACCAAGACCGCGCTCGTCACCGGCTCCACCAGCGGCATCGGCCTCGCCGTCGCCCGCGCGCTCGCCCGCGAGGGCGCGAACGTCGTCCTCAACGGGCTGGGCGACGCGGCCGAGATCGAGACGGCGCGCGCGGCCATCGAGACCGAGTTCGGGGTCGAGGCGCTCTACGATCCGGCGGACATGACGAAGCCCGAGCAGATCGCGGCCATGGTCGCGGCGGCCGAGAAGCGGTTCGGCGCGGTCGACATTCTGGTCAACAACGCGGGCGTCCAGCACGTGGCGCCGGTGGATGAGTTCCCCGACGCCGCCTGGGATCGCGTCATCGCCATCAACCTGAGCGCGGTGTTCCACGCCACCAAGGCGGCGCTGCCGGGCATGAAGCGGAAGGGCTGGGGCCGGGTGGTCAACACCGGCTCGGCCCATGCGCTGGTGGCCTCGCCCTACAAGTCGGCCTACGTGGCCGCCAAGCACGGCGTCGCGGGCTTCACCAAGTCGCTGGCGCTGGAGGTGGCCCAGGCCGGGATCACCGCCAACACCATCTGCCCCGGCTATGTCTGGACGCCGCTGGTGGAGGCGCAGATCCCCGACACCATGAAGGCCCGCGGCCTGACCGAGGAGCAGGTGAAGAAGGACGTCCTGCTCGCCGCCCAGCCCACCAAGCAGTTCGTCACCGTGGAGCAGGTGGCCGCCTTCGTGACGTTCCTGTGCTCGGACGCCGCCGCCAACATCACCGGCGCCTCGCTCCCCATCGACGGCGGCTGGACCGCCGCCTGAGCGGGCGACCCCGGCCCGAAGGCGTGGCGCGCCCCTTCCTTGTCCCGGCCTTGAGCCGGGACCCAGACACGCCGACGCCTGAGAATAAAGCGGCCCGGCCGTCGCGCCTTTTCTGGAAAGCGTTGAGGTTCTGGGTCCCGGCTCAAGGCCGGGACAAGAGGGGGCAGACGGGCGCTTTAGCCCTTCCGCAAGGTTCCGCCGTCAAGACTGCCGCGCGAGCGTCATGTCCATGAGGGCGATTCCATGTCGACAGGCCCCGCGACGGGGATCGCGGTGGTCGGCTGCGGTTATGTGGCTGACTACTACCGCCAGTGCTTCCCGCTCCATCCCGGCCTGCGGCTCGTGGGCGTGTGGGACCGGGACGCCGAGCGGCTCGGCGTCTACTCCCGCTACTGGAGCGACCGGGCCTACCGCGCGCTGGACGAGGCGCTGGCCGACCGCGAGGTCGAGATCGTCGTCAACCTCACCACGCCCGAAAGCCACGCCGAGGTGACGGCGCAGGCGATCGCAGCGGGCAAGCACGTCTATTCCGAGAAGCCGCTCGGCATGACCACCGCCGAGGCGGAGCGCATGCGCGACGCGGCCCAGGCGGCGGGCGTGCGCCTGTCGGCCGCGCCCTGCAACGTGCTGGGCGAGAGCGCGCAGACCGCCTGGGCGGCGGTGCGGCGCGGCGACGTGGGCCGGGTGGCGCTCGCCTACGCCGAGCTCGACGACGGCATGATCCACCGCACCGACTACAAGAGCTGGCTCAGCGTCAGCGGGCGGCCCTGGCCGGCGCGCAACGAGTTCGAGACCGGCTGCACCTTCGAGCATGCGGGCTACGCCATCACCGTCTTCGCCGCCATGTTCGGACCCGTTCGGCGGGTGACGTCGTTCTCGTCGCTGCTGATCCCCGACAAGCGCACGGAGCCGCCGCTGCCCCATCCGGCGCCGGATTTCTCGGTCGGCTGCCTGGAGTTCGACGGCGGCGTCGTGGCGCGGATCACAAATTCCATCGTCGCGCCCTATGATCACCGCATGCGGATCATCGGCGAGGACGGGACGCTGGAGATGAAGGAGCCGTGGGATTACGCCTCCCCGGTGCGGCTGCGCAAATCGCAGCAGGGCCGGCTGGGGCGCATGCTGGAGCGCCGGTTCGGCGCGGGCCTCGCGGCCTCCACCGTGCCGCCGCTGCGCAAGATCGCGCTGCGCCGGGGCCGGGGACGGCCGACCATGGATTTCGCCCGCGGGGTGGCCGAACTGGCCGAGGCCGTCCGCGACGGCCGCCGCTGCCGGCTGGACGAGGACTTCGCCGTGCATGTGACCGAGGTCACCGAGATGCTGCAGCACCCGGACCGGTTCGAGCGTCCGGCCACCGTGCGCTCCACCTTCGCGCCGATCGCGCCCATGGACTGGGCCACATGACGTCGGCCGTGACCGCCGCGCCGCTGACGGCCCGCCTTTCGACCTGCTCGTTCAAGGGCGATTTCGACGCCTGCCGGGCGCTGTGCGACAGCGTGGACCGTTTCGTCGCGCCGGAGATCGAGCACTGGCTGATCGTGCCGGCCCGCGACCTGCCGCTGTTCGCGCCGCTCGCGGGGGCGCGGCGGCGGGTGGTGTCCGAGGACGATTATCTGCCGCGCTGGTTCTTCCGCGCGCCCATGCCCTCGCCGCGCTGGCGCGCCCGGCTCGGCCTGCCGCGCCGCAACGTCTATCTCACGCCTTACAGTCTGCCGGTGCGCGGCTGGATCGCGCAGCAGATGATCAAGATCGCCGCCACCGCCGCCGCGACCACCGACGTGGTGGTGCATGTGGACAGCGACAACGCCTTCATCCGCCCGTTCGGGCCGGAGCGGATCGTTCGGGGCGACAGGGTGCGGCTCTACCGCGACCCGAAGCCGACCGACACGTCCGGGCACCGCCTGTGGCACGCCGCCGCCGGGCGGCTGCTCGGCCTGCCGCCGAGCGACTTCTATGACGCCGAATACATCGACGCGCTGGTGGTGTGGCGCCGCTCGTCGCTCGTCGCCATGATCGCGCGGATCGAGCAGGTCACGGGCAAGCGCTGGGACGTGGCGCTGGCCCGCACGCCCCATTTCGCGGAATACGTGCTCTACGGCGTCCATGCGGACAAGGTGACCGGGCTCGACGCCGCGGGGCTCTACGCCGACGACCGCTCGCTGTGCCATTCCCGCTGGACGGAAAACTTCGACAGCGCGGCCGACGAGGACGCCTTCGTCGCCTCGGTGCGGCCCGAGCAGGTGTCCTGCCTGATCCAGTCCACCATCCCGCTGTCGCTGGAACGGCGGCTCGACCTCTACCGCCGGGTGGAGGCGCAGGCTGCGCGGCAGGACGCCGGGGCCTGACGCCGGGCGCTCAGGCGCCCGCGCGGTAGGCGAACCAGCCGCGGGCGCGCAGCTCGCAGGCGGGGCAGGCGCCGCAGCCGTAGCCCCAGGCGTGGCGCCGGCCGCGCTCGCCCAGATAGCAGGTGTGGCTCTCCTCCACGATCAGGTCGACCAGCGGCGCGCCGCCGAGGCTCTCGGCGAGGCCCCAGGTCTCGGCCTTGTCCAGCCACATCAGTGGCGTCTCCAGCACGAAGCGGCGCTCCATGCCGAGGTTCAGCGCCACCTGCAGCGCCTTGATCGTGTCGTCCCGGCAGTCGGGATAGCCGGAGAAGTCGGTCTCGCACATGCCGCCCACGATGCGGCGCAGGCCCCGCCGCCAGGCGAGCGCCGCCGCGAAGGTGAGGAAGACGAGATTGCGGCCCGGCACGAAGGTGTTGGGCAGGCCGCCGGCCTCCGTCTCGATCGCCACGTCCCGGGTCAGCGCCGTTTCGGAGAGTTCCCCCAGCACGGGCAGCGACAGGGTGTGGTCCTCGCCAAGCCGCTCCGCCCATGTGGGGTTCTGGTCGGCGAGGCCCGCGCGCAGCATCGCGCGCCGGTCGAGCTCGATCCGGTGGCGCTGGCCGTAGTCGAAGCCCAGCGTCTCCACCCGCGCGAAGCGGTCGAGCGCCCAGGCGAGGCATGTTGCGCTGTCCTGCCCGCCGGAGAACAGCACCAGCGCGCCGTCGTCGGCGGGCGCGGTCATGCGCCGTCGTGCTCCGCCCAGCAGAACGGGGTCTCGAACACCTTCACCTGAGCCAGCAGCGGCAGGTCCGGCTTCACCCGGTCCCAGATCCACAGCGCGATCAACTCAGCGGTCGGGTTCTCGAGCCCCTCGATCTCGTTCAGCGTGTGGTGGTCGAGCCGCTTCAGCACCGGGCCGAAGGCGGCCTCCACGTCGAAGAAGTCCACCACGAAGCCGGTGGCGGGATCGATTGGACCATCGAGCGTCAGCTCCACCCGGTAGGAGTGGCCGTGCATGCGGTGGCAGCGGTGCGTGGGGGGCACGTTGGGCAGCCGGTGGGCGGCCTCGAAGGTGAAGGCCTGAACGATCCTCATGGGTCCCAATCTCTTACGGAATGCCGATCATCTTGTGCGTCTGCAGGCTGAGGCGCCAGCGGGGATGCGCCATGCAGTAGGCGATGGCCGCCTGCACGTTCTCAGCCTGCTCCGGCCCGTCCATGGGCTGAAGGAAGAAGTGCCGGAAGGCGAGCGGCTCGAACGCCGCCGGGTCGAGGCCCGCTTGCGGATAGACCAGCTTCAACTCGTCGCCGCCGGAAAGCGCCAGCGGCGCGCCGGCCTTGGGGCTGACGCAGAGCCAGTCCACGCCCTCGGGGCGGGCCTGCGTGCCGTTGGTCTCCACCGCCACCTCGAAGCCGCGCGCGCGCACCGCGGCCGTCAGCGCGGCGTCGAGCTGAAGCAGCGGCTCGCCGCCGGTGAACACCACGTAGCGCGGGCCGGGCGCGCCGTCCCAGGCCGCGGCGATGGCGTCGGCGAGGCTCCCGGCGTCGGCGAAGCGGCCGCCGCCGTCGCCGTTGGTCCCGACGAAGTCGGTGTCGCAGAAGCGGCAGACGGCGCGCGCGCGGTCGGCCTCCCGCCCGCTCCACAGGTTGCAGCCCGTGAAGCGGCAGAACACCGAGGCGCGGCCCGCCTGCGCGCCCTCGCCCTGCAGCGTCTTGAAGAGTTCCTTGACCGCGTAGCTCATGAGACCGGATCGCGCTGGACATGGCGCACGCCCTCAGCCGCCGCGCGGCGAAAGGGACATGCGCGGGCTGTCAATACCCTCTCGCGCGGGCGCTGTCGCCTCCGGTCGGCGGCGGGTAGTGTCTCAGTTTGAGATTTGAGGTGCCGTCTTGTACATGCCGCGCTTCCCAGCCTTCGGCGCGGCGCTCTCGACAATCGCCGCAACGTCTTCCATCGACCAAAGCCGATCTGCCACACCTGCTGACATCGCTGGTGTCGTGCGCAGCGTCGCGTGCATCTTCACGAAGTTGTGCCAGACGGTATGAAGCGCGACCATGTGAACGTGGTTCTTGAACTTTTTCGAGAAGGCGTTCGTCAGGCGGGTGAAGCTGCGCATCGTGAGGTCGCGGACCGTGTCGTCGTGGAACATCGCGCACGCCTTGCCGGCGTCCACTAGCGACTTTGCTACGGTGTTGATGCTCACGTCTGCTACGCGAGAGGTCGACCGCATGGACGCCTCCTCGCAGAGCATGCTGAGGATTTAGACGCGCTTGGCGAGAGGAAATTTATTAATGTCATCTTTTATGTTTAGCATCAGGTATAATTATTCATCTTCAATATCCAACTCGATTTGTGTCCCTTTTTTGGGGAAGGCTACGTCCACGAGCCTTTTGAACCCATCCCAAGTTCTGGAGACCTTCATTAGCGGTATGATCTGGAGTATATGATCCCGCAAGTCAGGCTGCCCAACCTCTTCTGAAAGGAATTGGTGATGGCGATGCTTGCGCCTCTTAGTTTCCTCATCCGTGGGATTGAGTTCTCTCAATTTAGGTAGAACTCCCGGCGGCAGGCGATCGTAGACAATATCGTTCGTGATATGACCAAGTAACGGTGTCTTTGCCTTACCTACCGGCCACTTCCACCCTCTCAGTCGGTAAATCTGTTTGTAGAACTCATCGGGGAAACGCTTGGCCCAAGCTAAACGCTCTTCCGAGAGGTACACTGACAATAAGCGATGCAACTCATCGCGATCCCGAGCCGACTGGTAGCCAGTTGCTTCGTCGACCAACGCGACGATACCGACCTTTGCAAAGGCCCGCACCAGGGCTTCGCACTGCGCTGCGATGTGCATCTGCTGACGCTGCAATGCCCCGGCTTGGCGCGCGGACAGAACAGCCTCACATATTTCAGGGAGGATCGTTGCAGGGTATCCAAACGCTGCACCGCCGCCGCCCGGATGCCGGAACCTAATCGGGTTCTCGATCAGCGCCAGCAATTCACTGGAAATAAAGGGAGAAATGGCTTTTCCCGTAGCAAAACTAGCTAGTCGATCACCACCAGTTCCGCCAGAGCTGCCCTGGCTCAGGCCGAGGCCACCAAGAGTACCTCGCTGGGACAGAACGCGAGTTCCATCTTCCAGAACGTAGCAGGGAATTTCAATGTCGCCGATCTTCAGGGGATGGTCTGCTGACCCATGGGTGGCCTTCGGCAGTTTCTTAGCGTTGTCCCATCTGGTCTTGGCGGCTTGGCTTGCTATCTCGCTGCGCTCGTCAGCGGATAAGGTCGCCGCTCGACGGCGACCGCCTTTGCTCTGTGGAGTTTCGTTCACGAGGATCGCCCCATGCTTGCTGCATGGGAATATCCTATGCTTGCTCTCATTTAAAAGCAAGCATCAAAAAAAATCGGCGGCCATGCTTGCTGCTTTCCCCAGCGCTTTTGCGCAGCCTTCTTGGCAATCTCGGCGCGCCGCTCTGGCGTCATGTTCTCGGTGCGCTTCTTTCCGCACTCGGCGCCGAGCGCTTTCGCAGCATGGTCTTTGCCATCGTCAATCACGTCGTCGGCTTCCTCGCCGATGGCAATGCGCATGACGTGGACGGCGTTGCCGATCACATCAGTAGGTCGCTTTTCGCCCTTGTGGCCTTTGGGCATACTCGAAACTTCCTGATGCTTGCTGGTTAGCACAGCACGGAATTCGGCCACACGATGGCAGTGGTCGAGGGTGTCCGATTTCAAACTGAGACACTACCCGGCGGCGCCGGTCGTTCAGCGCGCGGCGTCGGCCTCGCGATAGACCGGATACATGCCGCCGAAGGAGAGCTTGCCCAGCACGCCGGCCAGACGGACCGTGTGGTCCGCCCAGGCGTCGCGGCCCCTCAGGGCCACGACCGGCGACAGGGCGGCGAGCGCCGCCGTCTGGACCGCGGCCACGGCGCGCACCCGCCAGCGGGTGGCGCGCGGCGAGG
>NZ_JBHTMX010000064.1:0-14738 GCF_042679725.1 Methylopila musalis | reverse complement strand
CGGCGGCCTGCGCCGCGCTGCTTCTCGCCGTCGTGACGGCGCGGGGCGCCGACACCGCGCCCGCGACCGACCTGCCGGACCTCGCGGCGGTGCGCGCCGAAATCTACGCCGGCGAGTTCGAGCCCGCCGCCGCGCGTCTGCTCGAACTCACCAAGACCGTTCGCCACGCCGACGTCTACAACCTGCTCGGCTACGCGCTGCGCAACCTGAAGCGCTACGACGAGGCGGCGCGCTGGTACAAGGAGGCGCTGTTCTACGATCCGTCGCACCGGCCGGCGCTCGAATATCAGGGCGAGCTGTTCATCGCGGTGGGCGATTTCGCCCGCGCCGAGAACAACCTGAAGCTGCTCCGGCTGCTGTGCCATCCGGACGGCTGTCCGGAAACCACGAAGCTCGAAGCCGCGCTGCGCTCCGCCGGGCGGCCGGTTCCGCCAGCCTCCTGAGGCGCTCCACAGCCTCTCTTCACAAAGTATATAATTTAGATAGAAAATATGTGAGCGCGCCGCTAGCCTGACCTCCATGTCCGGCGGGCGACCGCCGCACGTGCATCGACCGCAGCAGGGAGGCGCGACCGCCATGGCCAAGCGCTCAGGACATCTCAGTCTCAACGCGTTCCACTACATCTCGGGTCATCATGTGGCCGCCTGGCGCCGGCCCGAGGCCTCCGTGGACGACCGCATCGAGGATTACGTCGCCTTCGCCAAGCTCGCCGAGTCGGCCAAGTTCGACGCGGTGTTCCTCGCCGACAGCGTGGACGTGCGGCTGCTCAATCCGGAAGGCGCGGCGCGCAAGGCCCACACCGGCGCCACGCTGTTCGAGCCGCTGACGCTGCTGTCCGCGCTGTCGGCGCACACCAGCCGCATCGGCCTGATCGCCACCGCCTCCACCACCTTCAGCGACCCCTACAATCTGGCGCGGCAGTTCCTCTCGCTCGATCATCTCAGCGGCGGCCGGGGCGGCTGGAACCTCGTCACCTCCAACGATCCCGAGGCGGCGCTGAACTTCGGCCACGCCAAGCCGGTGCCCCACGCCGAGCGCTACGCCCGCGCGGAGGAGTTCGTGGACGTGGTGCTCGGGCTCTGGGACTCGTTCGAGGACGGCGCCTTCGTGCGCGACCGGGCGAGCGGCGTCTATTTCGACCTCGACAAGGCCCACGCGCTCGACCATCAGGGCGCGCATTTCCGGGTCAAGGGGCCGCTCAACGCCCCGCGCAGCCCCCAGGGGCGGCCCGTGGTGGTGCAGGCCGGCTCCTCCGAGCCCGGCAAGGAGCTCGCGGCCCGGACCGCCGAGGTCATCTTCACCGCGCAGCAGACGCTGGCGGAAGCGCAGGCGTTCTACGCCGACGTGAAGGGCCGGCTGGCGAAATACGGCCGCGGGCCGGACGAGCTGAAGATCCTGCCGGGCGCCTTCATCGTCACCGGCGAAACCGAATCCGAGGCGCAGGAGAAGTTCGAGCAGCTGCAAAGCCTCGTGCATCCGGACGTGGGGCTGGAGCTGCTGCGGGTGCAACTCGGCGTCGACCTGCGCGGCTACGATCTCGACGGCCCGATTCCCGATCTGCCGGAGACGACCGGCGGCAAGGGGCGGCAGGCGCTGGTGGCGGCGCTGGCGCGGCGGGAGAACCTGTCGATCCGCGATCTCTACCTGCGCATCGCCGGCGCCCGCGGCCACTGGCAGCTGGTGGGCACGGGCGCGCAGATCGCGGACCAGCTCGAGGAGCGCTTCGTCGAATACGGCGCCGATGGCTTCAACGTCATGGCGCCGGTCATCCCGGGCGGCCTTCAGGACGTGATCGACCACGTGCTGCCGGAGCTGCGCCGGCGCGGCCTGTTCCGCACCGAGTATGAGGGGCGCACCCTGCGGGAGAATCTCGGCCTGACGCGCCCGGAAAACCGCTTCGCCGCCCGGACCGCGGTGGCGGCCGAGTGAGCGCGGCGCAGATGTTCAGGAGGCGCGCATGACCGCGGCCAAGCTTCACGCCGTCCCGTCCGCGGGCGCGGACGACCTTGACGCGCTGATCGCCCATGTGGCCGAAGGCGCGGCCGATCGCGACCGGGACCGGGTGATGCCGTTCGACCTGTTCGACCGCATCCGCGCGTCCCGTCTCGGCGCGCTGCGGCTGCCGAAGGCGGAAGGCGGCCGGGGCGCCTCGTTCCGGGAGCTGCTGGAGGTGGTGATCCGGCTCGCGGCCGCCGATCCGAACGTGGCGCACGCGCTCCGCAACCATTTCACCTTCGTGGAGCGGCACGCCCGCGCGCGCACCGCCCCGAACCGGGAGAAGTGGGCCGCGGTTGTGGCGTCCGGCGCGCTGTTCGGCCTCGCCAACACCGAGCTGTCGAGCCCCGCGATCGGCGGCGGCGGCTTCCAGACCACGCTTACCCCCGAGGGCGAGGGCTGGCGGCTCGACGGCGTGAAATATTACTCCACCGGCACGATCTTCGCCGACCATGTGCTGGTGCGCGCGGCCGGCCCCGAGGGGCGTTCGGCCTCCGCCATCGTGCCGACGATCCGCGAGGGCGTGGAGATCGTGGACGACTGGGACGGCGCCGGGCAGCGGCTCACCGGCTCGGGCACCACCTATTTCCGCAACGTGCGGGCGGAGCCGGACGAGGTCGTGTTCGACACGCCGACCGTCGGCTACGGCTACGCCTATCACAACACGCTGGCGCAGCTCATCGTCACCGGCGTGGTGGCGGGCGTGCTGCGCAACGTGCTCAGCGACGCGGTGGCGCTGCTGACGTCGCGCAAGGACCGGCATTTCTACTACGCGTCGGCGACGAGCGCCGCTGACGATCCGCTGCTGCAGGAGATCGTGGGCGAAATCTCCGCCGCCTCCTTCGCGGCCGACGCGACGGTGCTCGCCGCCGCCGACACGCTGGAAGAGGTGGCGGAGATCCGCGACCAGGGGCTCGCCGGCGTGGAGGTCGCCCATCGCGCCGCCGAGGCGACGGCCAAGGCCAAGCTGGTGGTGGACGCGCTGACGCTGAAAAGCGCGAGCCGGCTGTTCGATGTGGGCGGCGCCTCGGCCACCAAGCGGACGAAGAATCTCGACCGCCACTGGCGCAACGCCCGCACGCTCGCGTCCCACAATCCGGGACCTCTGAAGGCCCGCGCGCTCGGCGCCTACGAGCTCACCGGCGAGCCGCTGCCGGCGCTCGGGTTCTTCTGAAGCGTCAGCCGCCCGGCGCATGCCGGGCGTCTACGACGTGAACGCGCAAGCCCTGATCCCGAAAAAGCGTGGGCGCCCCGCAAGGCGCCCACGCGGCGTTCCGGCTCCCTTCACCCCTCCGGGGCGAAGCGGCGGTGGGCGGTGCGGGCGGCGGCGTCCAGCAGGAAGCCGATCACGCCGATCACCACCACCGTCGCCATCAGCTCCGGGTAGGCGAGGCGGTCGCGGGTGTCGAGGATGAAGTAGCCGAGGCCGGCGGAGACACCGAGCATCTCGCACGGCACCAGCACGATCCACGACACGCCGATGGCGAGCCGCAGGCCCGTCAGAACATGGGCGGCGACGCCCGGCAGGATCACCCGCCGCAGCGTCTCGAACCGGGTGGCGGCGAGGCTTTCCGCCAGCAGCAGCCAGCGCCGGTCGAGCTGGCGCACGCCCGCGGCGGTGTTGAGCAGGATCGGCCACACGGCGGCGAAGAACAGCAGGAAGTGGATCGGCGCGTCGCCGACGCCGAAGGCCATTACCGCGATCGGCATGAAGGACAGCGGCGAGATCATGCGCAGGAACTGGAACGCCGGCGTGGTGGCTGCCTCGAGCCGCCGGCTCGCGCCGATGGCGAGGCCGAGCGGCACGCCGACCGCGAGCGCCGCCGCCAGACCGAAGGCGATCCGGCGCAGGCTGGTCCAGACATGGAGCGGCAGGTCCCGACCCGCCAGCAGCTCCGCGAGGCTCGCGAAGGTGGGGCCGGGCGCGAACAGGCGCGCGAACGAGCCCGGCGCCGGCGCGACCGTGGTGGCGAGCCACCACAGCGCGACCACCGCCGCGAGCCCCGCAAGCCCGAGCGCCGCGTTTCCAGCGGCGCGGGCGGCAGGCCGTGACGTCACGCCGAGATGGTCTCGGTGCGGGTGAAGCTCTCCGGCAAGCCGAAGGCGGCGAGCCCGCCCGCCTCCTGCACCGCCTTGCGCACGAAGCTGTCGTCCACCAGGTCCCGGGCCGCGAAGGCGGGGTCGAGATCGGCGAGGAAGCGGTTGTCGCCCTCGATCGCGGTGTCCTTCAGCCGGCGCACCAGCTCCTCGGTGTAGCTCGGGAACGGATAGGGCTGGAAGTCGATGCGGCGCTCGCGCCAGTCCGGGTTCTTAATGGCGCCGGAGGCCACATAGGCCGCGGCGTCGCTCTCGGCCGGCGACAGCACCTTCTCCAGCACCGCCTTGGCGTGGGGCGTGTAGCGGTTGTCGCCGTCCTTGGAGAGCAGGGCGGCGGTCTCCGCCCGGTTGTCGCGGGTCCAGAGCTGCGCCTTCACCATGGCGTTGACCACCTTCTGCGACCATTCCGGCCGCTCGGCGAGGTCGCGCTCCTGCATGAACACCACGCAGCAGGCGTGGTCCTTCCACACGTCGCCGGTGAAGCGCAGCACCTTGCCGACGCCGAGCGCCTCGGCGGCTGCGTTGAACGGCTCGGCCACGATGTAGCCCGCGATCTGCTTGGAGGCGAGCGCCGGCACCATGTCGGACGGCGCCATGATCACGAGCTGCACCTCGTTCGGGCCGGGGGCGCCGGTCTTCTTGGTGACGGGCGTGAGGCCGTTCTCCTTCAGCAGCGCCTGCAGCACCACGTTGTGGATCGAGTACCAGAACGGCACCGCCACCGTCTTGCCGCCGAGCTGCTTCACGTCCGTGATGTCGGGCCCGACCGTCACGCCCGAGCCGCCGGTGTGGTTCCAGGCCACCACCTTCGCCGGCGCCTTCGAGCCGTAGCGCGCCCAGATGGTGATGGGCGACAGCAGGTGCACCACGTTGACCTGGCCGGCGATGAAGGCCTCCACGATCTGGGCCCAGCTGCGGAACAGCACCGGCTTCTCGGCCTTCAGCCCTTCCTTGTCGAAGAAGCCCTTGCCATGCGCGACCAGCAGCGGGGTCGCGTCCGTGATCGGGAGATAGCCGATCTTCACCGGCTGGTCGGCGCCGGCCGCGTCCTGGGCGCGGGCCTCCGCGGCGCGCAGCAGGGGCGCCGCGCCGGCGGCGGTGAACAGGCCGGCGAGCTTCACCGCGTCGCGGCGGGAGAACACGAAATCGTCGGTCGGCATGGCGGGTCTCTTCAGTGCGGGCGGAGGGCGGCGCGCAGCGCCGTGAGGATTTCGACGCGCAGCGCGCCAAGCTCGGCGAGCGCGTCGTCGCGGGGATGGGCGAGGTCGACGCGCCACGCGCCGATGGCCTGCGCCGGCCGTCCGCCGAGCAGCACCACCCGGTCGGCGACGCCGAGCGCCTCGTCGATGTCGTGGGTGATCAGAACCGCTGCGGTCTTGTGGTCGGCCACGATCTTCAGCAGCAGGCGCTGCATGTCGGCGCGGGTCACCTCGTCCAGCGCGCCGAACGGCTCGTCCAGCAGCAGCAGGTCCGGCCGACGGGCGAGGCAGCGGGCGAGCGCGGTGCGCTGGGCCATGCCGCCGGACAGCTCCGCCGGCTTCAGGCGCCGCGCCGCCTCGAGCCCGACCTTGGCGAAGGCGGCTTCCACCGGCGCCTGCCGGTCGGCGCGGGCGCGCCGGGGCTGGCGTTTGAAGTCGAGGCCGAAGGCCACGTTGTCCTCCAGCGACAGCCAGGGCAGCAGGCTCGGGTCCTGAAACGCCATGGCGACGCGGGGATGGGGCGCCTTGAGAGGCGCGCCCGCGGCGGAGACGACACCCTCGCTCGGGGCCTGAAGCCCCGCCAGCACACGGAGCAGGCTCGACTTGCCGACGCCGCTCGGCCCCAGCACCGCCACCACCTCGCCCGACGCCACGCTCAGGTCGAAGCCGCGCAGAACGGGCGCCGGCGCGCCCGGATAGCGGATGGCGACGTTGCGCGCCTCCAGCGCCGGCGCGCTCATGCGGCGCGGCCCGCGGGCGCGCCCTGCGCGGCGAGCGCGGCCTTGAGCTGCACGAGGCTCGGCGTGATCACGGGCAGGAACGCCGCCTCGCGCCAGCGCCGGGCGAAGCCTTCGCCGGGGCCGGTGAGGTAGCACTTGCCGCCGCTCGCCTGCAGTTCGAGCCCGACCGCGTCGTTGGCGACCTCCGCCAGCGCGATGCGGATGCGGAACAGATCGGCCGGCCTCGCCACGAAAGCCGCGTCCGCGAGGCCCTTTCGCAGGGCGTCGGTCGCCGCCTGAAGGCGCACGGCCGCGTCGTCCAGCTCGGTCCCAAGCGCATGCCGCCCGGCGCCCGCGGCCTCCCGCGCCTCGGCGAGCGCGCGCCGGGCGAGGCCGATGGACATGCCAATCTGGAATCCGAGAAAGGCGGGCCGCACCTTCGGGCACCAGTCCAGCGCGTCGGAGGCGATCACCTCGTCGGCGCCGATCGCCACGTCGTCGAGCTTGAGCGCGGCGGTGCTGGTGGAGCGCAGCGCGATCAGGTCGAGGTCGGGGGAGCGCGTCACGCCCGCCCGGTCATACGCGACGGAGGCGACGAAGGGGCGCCCGTCCGGCCCCGCGACGGCCGCCGCCACATGGAAGCCCTCGGCCCGGAGGTTGGTGACCCAGGGCAGCTTGCCGTCGAGCCGCAGGCCGTCGCCGTCGGCGCGCGCGCTCACCTGAAGCTCCTCGAGGCCGGCCAGGAACTTCATCGCGTTGGAGAGGCCGGTGGCGCCGGCGATCCGCCCGTCGAGCAGGTCCGGCAGCAGGCGGTCGCGCAGGGCCGCGTTCGGGCTCTGGAGCAGATACTCGATGAAGGCGCGGTGGCCCCAGAACACGAAGCCCGCCGCGAGCGAGCGCTCGGACACGGCGGCGATCGCCTCCACCACGTCCGCGGCCGTCCCGCCCGCGCCGCCGAGCCCTTCGGGCGCGCCGATGCGGAACAGGTCCGCGGCGGCGAGCCGGGGCAGCAGGTCGCCGGGCGCCACGGCGCCCGTGTCGAGGCCGGCGGCCGCCTGATCGAGCCAGCTGGTGAGGGGGGCGGGAAGGGGCGCGGTGAGCGTCATGGCGATCAGCCTCCCGCCGTCATTCCGCCGCCGCGGCCTGCGGGCCGTCCCAGCGATAGGCTTCGAGCTGGGGGTTGAGCGGCGGCTGGCCGAGATTGTTGGCGAAGTTGCACAGGGTGGCGAGGCTGACGCCCAGCACCACCTCCAGCGCCGCCTGGTCGTCGAAGCCGGCGGCCTTGAAGGCGGCGAGCTCGGCGTCGGACACGCGTCCGCGGGTGGCGATCACCGCGCTGGTGAAGGCCTGCACCGCGTCGAAACGGGCGTCGCCGGTGGGCCGCAGCGTGCGCAGCGCCTCGACCTTGTCCGCGTCGAGCCCGGCCTTCTTGAACGCGACCGCCGTGTGCCCGGCGACGCAGAAGCCGCAGCCGTGGGTGGCGGCGGCGGTGAGCTGCACCACCTCGCGCTCGGCGAGCGGGAGCGAGGCGCGGCCGTTCAGGCCGCCGACCGTCAGATAGGTCTCGAGCGCCACCGGCGCGTTGGCGAGCACGCCCAGCAGGTTCGGCAGGAAGCCGTTGGCCTTTTCGGCCGACGCGAGGAACGGCCGGGCGGCTTCGGGGGCGTCTTCGATCGTGCGGAGTGGCAGACGGGACATGGACGAACCCTTTCATGCGTGGTGTCGAGGCCGCCCGCCGCGCGTCGGCGGCGCCTCTTCGGGGCCGGACGACGCTCCGGCCTCCGGCGTCAGATCTGATAGACGAAGCTCGCCATCCCGTCCCCGCCCAGATCGCGCATCTCCGTGAGCGAGCGGCGGTCGAGCACGTCGGCGATCGCCTCCCGCACGTCGAGCATCATCATCCGGACCTCGCAGCGGTGGATGTCCTGGCAGTCCTGGCACGGCGCGTAGGCCGAGCGGCTGGCGCAGGGCAGGGGCGCGAGCGGGCCGTCGAGGGTGCGCACGATCTCGCCGACGCTGATCTCGTCGGAGGGGCGCGCGAGCATGTAGCCGCCGAGCCGCCCCTTCTTGCTGGAGAGCAGGCCGGCGTTGCGGAGATCGCCGAGGATCGCGTCGAGGAACTTCTTCGGGATGCCGTTGCGCACGGCGATGTCGGCCACGAAGGTCGAGCGCCCCGGCGGCAGCGTCGCCAGATCGATCATGGCCTTCAGGCCATATTTGGCTTTCTTCGTCAGCATGGGAGACTCGGACCGGCGGGGCGCGACGTGCGGCGCGGAGAATCGCTCGCCGACCGGCGCGAATGAATAAATATATAGATTGAATAGACTTAATGGTCAAGGCGAGGTCGGCGCCGCCCGCCTCCTCGACGTTCGGATGGCGCCGCCCACCGCGTTCTGCGGGCCGAGCCTGATCGTCATAGGCTCGACGACTGTTCTTCACATTGTTCCAAATGCAATATTGTGCGCCGATATTGAACATCGGCGACGATGGCGCTAAGCGACCTTCCTGTCCCGCAGATGTCGCTGTTTTTAAGTCTTATAAACGGCGGCTTCGCAGGGTCGTGGCCCCTCGCGAATTCAGGTCAGACGCCGTTGTCCGCTGCCGAGACTTGCCGTCTTTTCGACGACGCCGAAGAACGTTCGAGCTGCGGCGTCGGCTTCATCACCCGCAAGGACGGCGTCCAGAGCCACGATGTGCTGGCGAAGGCGCATGAGGCGCTGTGCGCCGTGCCCCACCGCGGGGGCATGTCCGCGGAGGGCGTGGGCGACGGCGCGGGCGTGTGCGTGGATCTCTCGCTCGCCTTCTTTCGCGGCCTGACCGGTCGCGCCGACCTGACGCCCGGCCGCTTCGGCGTCGGCAACGTGTTCCTGCCGCGCGATCCGGCCGAGCACGCCCGCGCCGGCCGCATCATCGAGGCGGCGCTCGCCGACGAGGGCATGGCGGTGCTGCTCACGCGCGACGTCCCGGTCGATCCGGGCGTGCTGCGCCCGGCCGCGGTGCGCCGCCAGCTTCCGATCCGGCAGTGGGTGTTCGCGGCGCCCGAAAGCGCGCCGGACCTCGCGGCCTTCGACCGCGCCATCAACCGCGCCCTGCTGGTGATCGAGGCCGACGCCTATTCCGGCCCGGCGCTGAAGGGGTTCTATCCGCTGTCGTTCTCCGCCCGCACGCAGGTGCTGAAGGGTCGGCTGAACTCCAACGAGGTGCTGCCTTACTTCCGCGACCTGACGGACCCGGCCCACGCGGTCCACACCCTGTTCTTCCACACCCGCTTCTCCACCAACACCGATCCGCGCACCTCCATGGCGCAGCCGTTCCGGCTGATGGCCCACAACGGCGAGCTGAACACCGACAAGAAGAACCGCCTGTCGGAGGCCGCCATCGCCCGCGCCCGCAACGGCCGCATCGTCTCGCCGGAAGGCCAGTCGGACTCCTGCCGCCTCGACCAGACGCTGCAGAGCCGCGTGATGGAGGACGGGCTCGACCTCGTCACCGCGGTGGTCTCCATGATGCCGCCCGCCTGGGAGAACGACGCGACGCTGTCGCCGCAGGTGCGGGCGATGTTCGAGTATTTCTCGCTCTACGAGGAGAAGAACGACGGTCCGGCCGCGCTCGTCTTCGGCGACGGCGAGATCATCGGCGCCCGGCTCGACCGGCTCGGCCTGCGCCCGCTGCGCTCGGTGGAGACGGCGGACTATCTCTGCGTCATGTCGGAGGCCGGCCAGATCCGCTTCCCGGCCGAGACCGTGCTGCGCCGCGGCCGCATCGAGGCCGGCGGCATGCTGTACTGGGACCATCGGGAGAAGCGGTCCTACGGCACCGCCGACGCGCTGGAGAAGCTCGCCGCGGCCCGCGACTACCCGACGCTGCTGGCGCAGGCCCGCGTCACGCTCGAGTCCCTGCCGGACATTCCCGCGGAGGCCCAAGGATCGCCGCTGCGCTACAACGGCGATCTGGAGCGCCACGGGCGTTACGTCGCCTATTCGCACAATCAGGAGAGCTTCAAGTTCCTGATGGACCCGATGCTGCAGACCGGGGCCGAGAAGATCGCGGCCATGGGCTACGGCCTCGCCATCAACGCCCTGTCCGATCAGGAGGGCGGCGTCGCGAAGTACTTCTCCCAGCGGTTCGCGCAGGTGACCAACCCGCCGCTGGACAGCTTGCGCGAGGCGGACGGCATGACGCTGCGCGTCGCGCTCGGCGCCAAGCCCAACATCGGCGCGCCCTCCGCGCCCCAGATCGTGATCCGCTCGCCCGTCCTCAGCCATCTCGACATGCTGAAGATCCGCGAGCAGGGCGCGACCCCCAAGCAGCGCTTCGAGATCCTCTATTCTCCCGTGTTCGGTGATCCCGCCGGCGCCGGCCGCGCCATCGAGGCGGCGATCGAGGCGGTGTGCGATCAGGTCGAGGCCTTCGCGCGGGAGAAGGGCGGGATCGCGGTTCTGACCGACCGGCACGTGGCGCGCGACCGCGCGGCGCTGCCGCTGATCATCGTGATCTCGGCCGTGAACCAGCGCCTGATCGAGCAGGGGCTTCGCCTGCGCGTCTCGCTGATCGCGGAGAGCGGGCAGATCGCCTCCTCGCACCATGTGGCGACCGCGCTCGGCTTCGGCGCCTCGGCGGTCTATCCGCTCGGCGTGCAGTTCCGCGCCGAGGAGAAGTTTGGCGCCGACGCCGACAAGGCCTTCAAGCGCTTCGCCAAGGCGGCGGAGAAGTCGCTGATGAAGACCATGGGCAAGGTCGGCCTCTGCACCGCCGAGAGCTACATCGGCGGCGAGTTCTTCGAGCCCAACTTCCTCGACACCAATGACGGGCCGCTGAAGCGCTGGTTCCCGAACGTGCGGACGCCGGTCGGCGGCGTGACCTTCGAGGTCATCGCCCAGGCCGCCGCCGACTGGCACCGCAAGGCGCTGGAGGTGCGCGGCGAGGACGACATCCCGCTGCTCGGCCTGTTCAAGGAGCGGGCGGAGGGCGCCGGCCACTCCTTCGGCGTCGCCGCCGTGCGCGGCTTCGTGGACATGACCGAGGAGCCGATCGCCTTCGACGGCGAGGACGAGGCCGGCGTGGACGCCGATGGCCTGCGGCTGCTGCCGCTGACGCGCCTCGCCGACGCCTTCGGGCTCGACGAGGAGGCCTACAAGCGCACCAGCTTCGAGCGCCGCACGCCGGCGGAGATCGACGCCTTCCGCGTCACGCCCGGCTACCGCGCCTTCAGCCGCATGATGGCGGAGGAGCGCATGCGCCGCCCGGCCGCGCTGCGCGACGTGCTGGCGCTGCCCGCGGACGTGACCTTCCTCACCCATGCGGAGGATTTCCGCCGGGAGCTCGGCCGTTTCGCGCGCTTCGGCAATGTGAGCTTCCTCGCCCGCGGCCTGACCTGCGAGCGGACCGGCGAGGACGCGTTCCGGCTCGATCTCACCGGCCCGCTCGGCGCCGATCCAGGGCGGCTCGCAGCCCTCGGCCAGTCGCTGCTGCAGCGGTTCAGAGCGGACATCCTCGGCCACTGGGTCGAAGGCGGACGGCTGGCGCTGAAGGCCAAGGGCGAGGCGTTGGCGTGGCTGTCGCTGCTGCAAAGCGCGCCGGACAGCGTTCCGCTCGAGGAGGTGCAGCCGGCGCACGAGATCACGGCGGCGCTGACCTCCGGCGCCATGAGCCACGGCGCGCTGAACGCCCCCGCGCACGAGGCGGTGGCGCACGGGACGAACATGGTCGGCGGCCTGTCGAACTCCGGCGAGGGCGGCGAGCACATGTCGCGCTACGGCACCATCCGGGCCTCGCGCATCAAGCAGCTTGCGTCCGGCCGCTTCGGCGTCTGGGCCGGCTATCTGGCCGATCCGATGCTGGAGGAGCTGGAGATCAAGATCGGGCAGGGCGCCAAGCCCGGCGAAGGCGGCCAGTTGCCTGCGGCCAAGGTGACGGTGGAGATCGCGGCGGCCCGCGGCGGCACGCCCGGCGTCGAGCTGGTCTCGCCGCCGCCGCACCACGACACCTATTCGATCGAGGACCTCGCGCAGCTCATCCACGACTGCAAGGCGGCGCGGGTGCGGGTGATCGTGAAGCTGGTGTCGTCGGAGGGCGTCGGCGTCATCGCGGTCGGCGTGGCGAAGGCCGGCGCGGACGTCATCAACATCGCCGGCGCCACCGGCGGCACGGGCGCGGCGGCGGTCACGAGCCTGAAATACACCGGCCGCGCGGCGGAGATCGGCGTCGCGGAGGTGCATCAGGCGCTCGCCGCCAACGGGCTGCGGAGCAAGGTCACGCTGCGCTGCTCGGGCGCGCACCAGACCGCGAGCGACGTGGTGAAGTCCGCGCTGCTCGGCGGCGACAGTTTCGAGTTCGGCACCACCGCGCTGATGATGCTGAAATGCGTCATGGCCAAGAACTGCAACGTGAAGTGCCCGGCTGGCCTGACCACCAATTCCGAGCTGTTCGACGGCGATCCGCGCGCGCTGGCGCAGTATCTGATGAACATCGCCCACGAGACGCGGGAGATACTGGCGGCGCTCGGCCTGCGGTCGCTGCGCGAGGCGCGGGGCCGCGCCGACCTGCTGCATCTGCTCGACCATCCGGCGAGCGTCGGCCGGCTCGACCTGCGCGCCATGCTGACGCCGGCGGACGAGGTGATCGTGGACGCGCCGGTCTACATGGAGGCCGAATACGAGCTCGACGACGCCTGGAGCGTCGCCGTGGAGCAGGCCTTCGTCTCAGAGCGGCGGGCCGAACTGGCGCTTGAGGCCGGACGCCGCATCGGCAACCGGGACAAGAGCGTGGGCGGGCGGCTCGGCGTCGACATCGAGCGCCTGCTCAACCACACGCTCGCGCCAGAGATCGCCCGCGCGCTGCCGGCGGTGCTGGAGGACGATCGCGGCCGGCGCTACCTGCGCCCCGGCGCGCTCACCGTCTCCACCTGGGGCTCGGCCGGCCAGTCCTACGGCGCGTTCTGCAACGACGGCATGGCCATGCGCCATGTGGGCGTGTGCAACGACGGCGTCGGCAAGGGCCAGTCCGGCGGCGTGATCGCGGTGACGAGCCCCGGCGGCGGCTCGGACGAGGCCGGCGGCAACGTGCTGGTCGGCAACTTCGCGCTGTTCGGCGCCACCGGCGGCCGGACCTTCATCGAGGGGCAGGCGGGCGACCGCTTCGCCGTGCGCAACTCCGGCGCGACCGCCGTGGTCGAGGGCGTCGGCGACTTCGCCTGCGAGTACATGACCAACGGCGCGGTGCTGAACCTCGGAGCCTTCGGCAAGGGCTTCGGCAACGGCATGAGCGGCGGCTTCGTCTACCAGTACGATCCCTATGGCGACCTCGCCGCCAAGGCGAGCCACGACTCGATCCTGCTGTTCCCGGTGACCGACCCGAACGCCGGCTTCCACGCCGACGCGGTGCGGCTGATGCTGGACTGGCACCTCGCGGAAACGGGCTCCGCCAAGGCCCGCTGGCTGCTGGAGAACTGGGAGACCGAGCGCTCCAACTTCGTCTACGGCCTGCCGACCGCGCTGCTTCAGTATCAGGACGCGGGCGCCATCCTGAAGGCGAAGCCCCGCAAGGACCTGCTGGAGGAGATGAGCCTCGCCGCCGCCTCCTGGCAGGTGCGCAAGTTCAAGCTGGCCTATCGCGACGGCCGCGCCGTCGCGGGCGGTCTCGTCCCGTCCGAGGGCGAGTCCGGCGCCGAGGCCGGGTTGCGGCTGCTGAACGAATACGCCGTGCTGGCGCTCGCCCAGCAGCTCGCCGTGTCCCGCCTGCCGGGCGTGACCGACGTGGCCCATCCGGCGGTCGCCGGCGCGGTGCGCAAGCTGCTGCTCACGGAGGATTTCGCGCTGATGCAGAAGATCCAGCGCCACGCCCGGGAGGCGCTGTCCGCCTATGGCGACGAGGCGCTCGCCGCGCTGGTGGCCGACAAGCGGCTCTCCGACTACCGGGCCGCGCTCAGCCTGCGCAACGTGCTCTCCATGGACAGCCCCGGCGTCTACGGCTGGATCCTCCAGCAGAGCGCGCAGAACCGCGCCGCGCTCGGCCGCCTGCCGAGCTACGAGGAGCTGTTCGCCCGCGCCTCGGTGCGGGACGTCGCCGCCTTCGCCGGCCGGTCCTGACGCCAAAGCCCGCCGCTCGTTTCTCTCTCGCCGATCCGGTCGCACAGATGTCCATTCCGCACATTCCCGACGACGCGCCCTTCTCCGGCGAGCAGCGCGTGTGGCTCTCGGGCTTCCTCGCCGGGCTGAACTCCCGCCTGCTGGAGAGCGCGGCGCCGGTGGGGGGCGCTTCGGTCGCGGCCTCCGCCGAGGCGGCCGGCGCGCCGCTGCTGGTGCTCTACGGCACCCAGACCGGCAACGCCGAGGCGGTGGCGAACGACGCCGCCGCGAAAGCGCGGACGCTCGGCTTCGCGCCCGAGGTGCTCGGCCTCGACGACGTGGACATGGCGCGGATCGCGGGCGCGGAGCGGGCGCTCATCGTCTGCTCCACCTATGGCGAGGGCGAGATGCCCGACAACGCCCACCTGTTCTGGAAGGCGCTGTCGGCGGAGACCGCGCCGCGGCTCGAGGGCCTGAGCTTCTCGGTGCTGGCGCTGGGCGACACCGGCTATGACGGCTTCTGCCAGGCCGGCAAGCTGATCGACACGCGGCTGGAGCAGCTCGGCGCCCGGCGCGTCGCCGCGCGGGTGGACTGCGACGTGGATTTCGAGGCGCCCGCCGCGGGCTGGATCGACGAGGCGGCGGCGGCGCTGCCGCGCGGC
>NZ_JBHTMX010000063.1:0-14899 GCF_042679725.1 Methylopila musalis | reverse complement strand
CGAACGCGGCCCGGATCGCGGCGCGCAGCGCGGCCGGATCGCGCTCAGCCCGAGGCAGCACGGTCAGAACCCCGGCCGCCTCCGCGCGCCTTGCGTGATAGAGCTGTTCGAGATGCTGGGGCGCGGCCACCTGCGGCAGGCCGCAGGCGAGCGCCATGCAGAGCGCCCCGTGCTGGCCGGCGTGCAGCGCCAGCCGCGACCGGCGGGCGATCAGGTCCACCGGAACGGGCGCCCGCTCCACGATCACCCCGCGCGCGGCAAGGGCGTCGGCGAGCGCGTCGTCGGCGCGCGGAAGGAACAGCCGCACCGGCTTGCCGAGATCGCAGATCGCCTCCATCAGCGCGGCGTCGTCGCGTTCGGTGGTGGAGAAATAGGCGAAGACCTCGTCGCCCTCCCCGTCCGACGGCGCGGCGGGAACGTCGGCGAGCGGGGGCGCCAGCGGGTCGGTCCGCAGCCCGTCATACGGGTCGAGCATAGGCAGTGTGCGCACCAGCGCCACGTCGGCCCGGTAGACCTCCGCCAGCCGGGCGATGGGGGTCAGGCCGAAGCCTGCGCCTGCGGCGTTGACGGCGGCGACCATGGCCGCCTCGTCGTGCAGGCGGGCGGTCCGGTCGCTGAGGAACACGGGGAACACCGCGAGGTCCGGCGGCGGCACGGCGTAGCCGACGCCGGTGACGATGGTCGGCAGCCCAAGCGCCCGCGCGGCGAGCAGGGCGCAGGGCGCGAAATCCGCCGCCACCAGATCGGCGCCGCGGGCTTCGATGGCGGCGATCCACCAGCCGATCTGGACGCGCAGCACCTCGGCGTCGCCAAAGCCCATGTCGCCCATGAACTCGCCCCAGGTGGCGGCCCCGACCGCCCCCGGCCCGCGGCGGCGCGGCTCGCGGTCGTAGAGCGCCGCGCCCTGGAACACGGCGTCGCAGAGCGGGGCGATCTCGCCCGCGTGCTCCATGCGGCAAAGCGCGGCGTCGAATACGAAACGGTCGCCGAGGGCTTCGGCGACCGCGCGCAGATGCAGCAGATGGCCGCGTCCGGCGCCGCCCTCCCAGGCGAGCAGGACGCGCGTCATTGGCGTGCTATTGGAACACGCAGCCGCAATTGGTGACCTCGCAGTTCGGCGGCGGAGGAGGCGGCGGCGGAACCGCGCCGACGCGGTCGCGCCGGTTGGAGGCGGCGAACAGGTCGTCCTTGAGCCGGTTGGGCGGATCGCTCTCGCGGTGGCGGCGGATCAGGCTCTTGTCGTCGCCGAAGTAGATCTTCACGCCGGCCCAGGCCGCCTTGTAGTCCTCTTCGCCGATGCGGCCTTCCGCGAAGGCCGAGACGCCCACGCCGCCGACCGGAACCAGCGCCTCGACGCCGAGCGCCGCGGCGTGCTTGCGGCCCACATAGCGGTGGCCGGCCGACAGCTTCAGGTCGTCGGTCGGGTAGAAGCTGATGTCGATCTGGTCGAAGAACGACCCGCCGTCCTTCGGATCGGAGAACACGCGCGCGCCCGCGCCGTCGAGGCCGAGGAAGGCCTTCTTGGCGTCCACATGCTCGTAGCCCGCGACGCCCGACAGGGTGAAGCGGCCGAGATAGGCCTCCGCCTCCGCGCCGATCTTGTAGGAGCGGGTCTTGGACGGGTCGTCGAAGCCAACGCCCGAGCCGTAAAGGCCGATAAGGTGGCTCGACGGGTCGCGGGTGAAGAGGTGGCCGGCCGCGCCGCCGACGAAGTCGCCCTGCCGGGTCGCCGCCATGCCGTCGAGCTGGAACCCGAAGCTGTGGCCGAGCGGCGCGGTCAGCGAGCCGAGGCCGCCGCCGATGAAATGGCTTCCGCCGCGGAACGCGTTGTGGTCGCCCCAGCCGCCGAAGCCTTCGAGCTTGCCGTTGAAGCCGTCGACCGCCGGCAGCCCCACGCCGACTTCGGCCACGTCCGCCGCACGCGCGGGCTCCGCCGCCATCAGCAGCGCCGCGACGACGCCAAGCGCCACTCCGGACAGCAGCGCCCCGCGCCGCCCTTTCCCGATCCGCATTCTCAAGATCCCCCGATCTCCGATTCGCGGCCCAATATGTGACCAAATTCGGGCGCTGTCACCCGCGACGGAAGGCGGGCGTCACGCGTCGGCGGCGCTTGGCTTCGGGGCGGCGTAGAGGTGCTCCTCGGCCGGGAAGCGGCGGGCGCGCACGTCGTCGGCGTAGGCCGCCGCGGCCGCCTTCATCTCGGCGCCCAGATCGGCGTATTTGCGCACGAATTTCGGCACATGGCCGAAGGTGACGCCCATCATGTCGTCGGTGACGAGGATCTGGCCGTCGCAATCCGCCGAGGCGCCGATGCCGATGGTGGGCGCCCGGATGGTCTCGGTGATGCGGGCCGCGAGCGGCGCCACCACGCCCTCCACCACCACGGCGAAGGCGCCGGCGTCGGTCACGGCGCGGGCGTCGGCGATGATGGTCTCGGCCTCGGGCGAGAGCTTGCCCCGGGCGGAGTAGCCGCCGAGCGTGTTCACCGACTGAGGCTGCAGACCCACATGGGCCAGCACCGGCACGCCGCGCTGGGTGAGGAAGGCGATGGTCTCCGCCATCACCGCGCCGCCCTCGAGCTTCACGGCGCCGCAGCCGGTCTCCGCCAGGATGCGCGAGGCGGAGCGGAAGGCCTGCGCCGGGCTCTCCTGATAGGAGCCGAACGGCAGGTCCACCACCACCAGCGCGTGTTTCGCGCCGCGCACGGTCGCCGCGCCGTGGGCGATCATCATGTCGAGGGTGACGGGGATGGTGCTCGGCAACCCGTAGAGCACCATGCCCAGGCTGTCGCCCACCAGCAGCAGGTCGCAGGCCTCGTCCAGCGCCTGCGCCATGGGCGTGGTGTAGGCGGTGAGGCACACCAGCGGCGCGCCGCCCTTGGCGGCGCGGATGGCGGACACGGTGACGGGCCGTCGGGCCGGCGCGGGATGAGCGCTCATGGGATCAGTCCTCCCTCAAGGGGGTCAGTCACGCCGGGTCGCCCTCGGGGCGGCCCCAGCCGCCTCCGGTCGGCGTCTCGATGACGATGGCGTCGCCGGGGGCGAGCTTTATCTGGTCGCAGGCGCCGATCTCCACCAGTTCTTTCGGCCCCCGGCGCACGAAATTGCGTCCGACCGCCCCCGGCGCGCCGCCCGCCATGCCGAAGGGCGCCACCCGGCGATGGCCGGACAGCACGGCGCAGTCCATGGGCTCCAGGAAGCGGATCACCCGGCGCACGCCGTCGCCGGCGGACCAGCGGCCCCGTCCGCCCGAGCGCTTTCGGATCGCGAACTCCTCCAGCACCACCGGATAGCGCTCCTCGAGGATTTCGGGGTCTGTCAGCCGGGAGTTGGTCATGTGGGTGTGGACCGCGTCGGTCCCGTCGAAGCCGGGTCCGGCGGGCGAACCGGAGCAGATGGTCTCATAATACTGCCGGGTCGCGTCGCCGAAGGTCAGGTTGTTCATGGTGCCCTGCGCCGCCGCCATGGCGTTCAGCGCGCCGAACAGGCAGTCCACCACCGCCTGGCTGGTCTCCACATTGCCGGCCACCACCGCCGCCGGATAGCGCGGCGACAGCAGCGAGCCCTCGGGCACGCGGATCTCGATCGGCCGCAGGCAGCCGGCGTTCATGGGGATGTCGCCGTCCACCATCACGCGGAAGGCGTAGAGCACGGCGGCGCGGGTCACCGGCTCCGGGGCGTTGAAGTTGTCCGCGGCCTGCGGGCTCGTGCCGGTGAAATCGACCACCGCCCGGCGGGCGGCCTTGTCGACCGTGATGCGGACGCGGATGACCGCGCCCTGATCCATCTCATAGGCGAACTCGGCGTCGTCGAGCGTCGCGATCACCCGGGCCACGCTCTCGGCGGCGTTGTCCTGCACGTGGCCCATATAGGCGCGCACCACGTCGAGCCCGAACCAGCCGATCATCTTGGCGAGCTCGGCCACGCCCTTGGCGTTGGCGGCCACCTGCGCCTTCAGGTCGGCGACGTTCTGGTCCACGTTGCGCGCCGGATAGCGCGCGCCGCCCAGCACGGCGCGGATCGCCTCCTCCTGAAACCGCCCGCCCTCCACCAGCGGCATGACGTCGATGGTGACGCCCTCCTGCTCGATGGTGGTGGCGCGCGGGCTCATGGAGCCGGGGGCGACGCCGCCGATGTCGGCGTGGTGGCCCCGGCTCGCCACCAGAAACAGCAACTCCCCTCCGTCGTCGGAGAACACCGGCGTCACCACCGTCACGTCCGGCAGATGGGTGCCGCCGTCGTAGGGCGCGTTCAACACGAACACGGAGCCCGGCTTCAGCCGGTCGCCGGCCCGGCGCAGCACCGCCTCCACCGAGCGGTCCATAGAGCCGAGATGCACCGGCATGTGGGGCGCGTTCGCCACCAGCGCGCCGTCCGGCGCGAACACGGCGCAGGAGAAGTCCAGCCGCTCCTTGATGTTGACCGAGCTCGCCGTGTTCTGCAGCACCAGCCCCATCTGCTCGGCGATGGACATGAACAGGTTGTTGAAGATCTCGAGCATCACCGGGTCGGCGTCGGCGCCCACGGCCCGTCCCGCCGCGCGGGGCCGCGACCGCGTCAGCGCCAGCGCTCCGCGGGGATCGACGGCGGCGCGCCAGCCGTCCTCCACCACCACGGTCTGGTTGGCCTCCACGATCAGCGCCGGGCCCTCCACCACATGGCCGACGCCGAGCCGCTCGCGCCGATGGATCGCGGCCTCACAGGCCGAGCCGTTGGAGAACAGCCGGGCGCGCGCGTCCGGCTCGGGCGCGGGCGAGACGTCCGCCGGCTGCTCGGCCTCGGCGAGAGGCGAACCGCCGCCGGCCGCCTCCACCTCCACCTGCTCGACCACCAGCGCGCGGGCGTCGTCCACGAAGCCGAAGCGGGCGAGGTGCAGCGCCCGGAATGCCGCCGCGACGGCGTCGAGGTCGAGACTGTCGCCCGCGACCGACACCTCCAGCGCCGTGTCCGTGCCGGCGTAGCGAATGTGGAGCCGCGCCTCGACCCTCGGCTCCGCGACGCCCTGCCCCTCAAGCTCCGCCACGGCTTCGCCTGCGAGGCGCGCGATCAGCTCCGAGGCCGGACCGCCAGCCTCTTCAAGCGGCGCGCCGAGGCTCGCCGCCCGGTGGGCGCGGATGTCGGCGAGGCCCATGCCATAGGCCGAGAGCAGGCCGGACAGCGGATGGATCAGCACCGCGTCGATCCCGAGCGCGTCCGCCACCCGGGCCGCGTGCTGGCCGCCGGCGCCGCCGAAGCAGTTCAGCGCGTATTTCGTGACGTCGTAGCCGCGGGCGACCGAGATGGTCTTGATCGCCTCCGTCATGTTGGCGACCGCGACCGCGATGAAGCCGTCCGCCACCTGCTCCGCCGTGCGGCCGTCGCCGATCTCCGCCGCCAGCGCCTCGAACCGCTCCCGCGCCGCCTCCGCGTCGAGCGGCTGGTCCTGGCCGGGACCGAAGATCGCCGGGAACAGCTCCGGCCGCAGCTTGCCGGTCATGACATTGGCGTCGGTGACGGTGAGCGGGCCGCCCTTGCGGTAGCTCGCCGGCCCCGGATGGGCGCCGGCGGAATCCGGCCCGACGCGGAAGCGGCCCTGATCGTAATGCAGGATCGAGCCGCCGCCCGCCGCCACCGTGTGGATGCGCATCATCGGCGCGCGCAGCCGCACGCCCGCGACCTCGGTCTCGAACGAGCGCTCGAAGGCGCCGTCGTAATGGGCGACGTCGGTGGAGGTGCCGCCCATGTCGAAGCCGATGACCCGGGAGAAGCCCGCCACCTCGGCGGTCGCGGCCATGGCCACCACCCCGCCCGCGGGGCCGGAGAGGATCGCGTCCTTGCCCTGGAACAGGCCGGCGTCGGTGAGCCCGCCGGCGGAGGTCATGAAGGTCAGCCGGGCCGCGTCCTCGGGCGGCAGGCCGAGCTCGTCGCGCACCCGCGCCACGTAGTCCGCCAGCACCGGGGTGAGATAGGCGTCGACCACGGTGGTGTCGCCGCGCCCGACGATCTTGTGCAGGCTCGACACCTCGTGGCTGACCGAGACCTGCGCGAAACCCATGGCCCTAGCGATCCGGGCCACCGCGGCCTCGTGGGCCGGGAAGGCGTGGGCGTGCATGAACACGATGGCGAGCGCGCGATAGCCCTCGCCCGCCAGCCTTTCCAGCGCGGCGCGAACCTCGGCCTCGTCGGGCGCGCGCTCCACGGTCCCGTCGGCGCGGACGCGCTCCTCCACCTCGACCACCGCGTCGTAGAGCGCCTCGGGCTTGACGATCCGGCGGTCGAACAGGCGCGGCCGGGCCTGATAGCCGATGCGGAGCTGGTCGCCGAGGCCTTGGGTGATGAGCAGCGCCGTGCGCTCGCCCTTGCGCTCCAGCAGCGCGTTGGTGGCGACGGTGGTGCCCATTTTCACCGCGCCGATCTTCTCTGCCGGCACGGGCTCGCTCGCTTGCAGCCCCAGGAGCGCGCGGACGCCCGCGACCGCCGCGTCGCGGTAGACGCCAGGATTCTCCGACAGCATCTTGCGCACATGGAGCGCGCCGTCCGGCGCGCGGCCGATCACGTCGGTGAAGGTGCCGCCCCGGTCGATCCAGAACTGCCAGCGCGCGTCGGTCATGGGTCTCGCTTCCGGCCTGTCCCGTCAGGCCTGACGGCGCCAGCGGCCGTCGTCGTCCTGACGCCAGTAGGTAAGGTCGTGGCCGGCGGCCTTCAGCGCCTTCCACTGTGCGCGCGCGGCGTCGAGCGCGTCCGGATCGGCGCCGTCGAACAGGACGAGCGCCCGCTGGTAGCCTTCGAGCGCCGGCGGCGGCGCGCCGTCCACCAGCACCCGCACCGCGGCGCCGTTGGGGTTGGCGTCGGTCACTGTGAGCCAGACCGGCTCGTCGGCGCCGTCCGCCCCCGCGCCGTGGGGCAGGAAACTGTCGTCGGCGTAGGTCCAGAGCGCCGCGTCCAGCGCCGCGACCCGCTCCTCGCCGGTCGCCTGCACCACCACCTTCCACTGGCGCTCGAGGCACTTCTCCAAAAGCGTCGGCAGCGCCCGCGCCAGCGGCTGGGACGTGAGGTGGTAGAACAGGATCTCGGTCATGCGGGCTTTCGCGCTCCCCGCCCCGTCACGCGCGCCGTCATGCCCGAGCCTGATCTCGGGCATGACGGGATCGGCCGATCAGCCTCGGGCGACGCCGGACGGCCGCTCACCCCTCGTAGTGGTCCTTCACCAGCCGGTCGAGCAGGCGCACGCCCCAGCCCGAGCCCCAGCTGCGGTTGATGTCGGAGGCGGGCGAGCCCATGCCGGTGCCGGCGATGTCGAGATGCGCCCACGGCGTGTCGTTGACGTGGCGCTTCAGGAACTGGGCGGCGGTGATGGAGCCGCCGTGGCGGCCGCCAGTCTGCTTCATGTCGGCGAACTTGGAGTCGATCAGCTTGTCGAACTCCGGCCCCATGGGCATGCGCCACACCTTCTCGCCGGTGGCGAGGCCGGTGGCGTAGAGGCGCTCCGACAGCTCATCGTCGTTGGAGAACAGGCCGGCGTTGTCCACGCCGAGCGCCACCAGAATGGCGCCGGTGAGGGTCGCGAGGTCGATCATGAACTTGGGCTTGAAGCGGTCCTGCACGTGCCAGAGCACGTCGGCCAGCACGAGGCGGCCTTCCGCGTCGGTGTTCACGATCTCGATCGTCTGGCCCGACAGGCCGGTGACGATGTCGCCCGGCCGGTAGCTGGCGCCGTCCGGCATGTTCTCGACGAGGCCGATGGCGCCGATCACGTTGGCCTTGGCCTTGCGGGCGGCGAGCGCGTGGATCAGGCCGACCACGCAGGCCGCGCCCGCCATGTCGCCCTTCATGTCCTCCATGTTGGCGGAGGGCTTGATGGAGATGCCGCCGGTGTCGAACACCACGCCCTTGCCCACGAAGGCGATGGGCTGGGCGTCCTTATCCTTCGCGCCGTTCCAGCGCATGATCGCGACCCGGCTCTCGTTGACCGAGCCCTGGCCGACCGCGAGCAGCGCGCCGAAGCCGGCCTTGCGCAGCGCCTTCTCGTCGAGGATCTCCACCTCGACGCCGAGCGCCTCCAGCGCCTGGGCGCGGCGGGCGAACTCGATCGGCGTCAGCACGTTGGCGGGCTCGTTCACGAGCGTGCGGGCAAGCTCCACGCCCTCGGCGAGGCCCTCGCGGATCTTCCACGCCTTTTTGGCCGCGCCCTCGTCGCCGACCGCGAACACGGCCCGGTCGAGGCCCTTGGCGTCGTCGTCCTTCTTGCGGGTCTTGTAGACGTCGAAGGCGTAGCCGCGCAGGCGGAAGCCGAGCGCGATCTCGGCCACCGCGTCGGCGGAGAGCGGACCCTCGGTCCCTTCGGCGTAAATCGTGACCTCGGTCGCGGCGGCGGGCAGGCGCCCGCGGATCTGGCCCCCGAGGCGGGTCCAGTCGGTCGGCTCCGAGCCGTCGCCGAGGCCGACCACGATCAGGCGCTCCACGCCGTCGAGCGCGGGCGCCAGCAGCTCGAAGCCCGAGCCCTGCTTGGCCTTGAAGCGCTCGGAGGCGGCGGCGCGGGCGAGGCCGTCCGACACCGGCGCGAGCGCGGCGCCGCGCGCCGGACCGAAGGCGCCCTCGGCCCCGGCGAGAACCACGACGACGCCGGATGGCGCGGCGCCGAGCGGGCGGAAAGCGACCTTGGCGGCGCGGGGCGCGTCGGCGGACTTGGACTCGACGGACTTGGACATAAGCGAAAAGGCTCCGGACGCAGGGCGGCGGAGCGCGCGGCGTCCCGCGCCCGCCTGAAAGGATCGATCTGTGTTTCCTCTATACGACACACCGCCCGCGTTCCAGCGTCCGCGACGAACGGGCGAGGGGCCGCCGCTTGCGCGCCGCCCCTTTCCGGCTTTCAAGATGGCGGGTAAGGGGACGCGCTCGACGCCGCAGACGCGGCGGGCGCATGATCGTGGACCGGATGCCGCTGCTCGAACGCTACCTCTTCGGAATGACGGCGAAGGCCTTTTTCGGCGTGCTCGCGGCGCTGACCGGCGTCATCTGGACCACGCAGGCCCTGCGCGAGCTCGATCTGGTGACGAGCCAGGGCCAGACGCTGTGGATCTTCCTCGTCGTCACCGGCCTGTCGCTGCCCTCGCTCGCGGTCATCCTGGCGCCGGTGGCGCTGTTCGGGGCCTCGCTCTGGGCGCTGAACCGGCTGAACGGCGATTCGGAGATCGTGACCATGAGCGCGGCGGGCGTCGGTCCGTGGCGGCTGCTGCGGCCGCTGCTGGCGCTGTCGCTGCTGGTGGCGCTGCTGGTCGGGCTGATGAGCGTGTGGGCGATCCCCGAATCGCTGCGCATGCTCCGGACGCAGATCACGCAGGTGCGCGCCGACGTGGTGGCCAACATCCTGCGCGAGGGCCAGTTCACCCAGATCGAGAGCGGCCTCGTGGTGCATGTGCGCGAGCGCCGCGGCGGCGCGCTGCTCGGCATCTTCGTGCAGGACAGCCGCGATCCACCACAGGAGATCGCCTATCTGGCCGAGCGCGGCCAGATCGTGGAGGAAGGCGGCTCCACCTTCCTGGTGCTGGAGAACGGCTCGGTGCAGCGGCGCGAGGAGGCGGGCAAGGACCCCGCCATCGTGGTGTTCCAGCGTTACGCCTTCGACCTGTCGCCCTTCACCGGCGCGGCCGAGGTCACGTCCTATAAACCCCGCGAGCGCTATACGTCCGAGCTCATCCGGCCCGACGTGAGCGAGGCCGCCTACAGATCGCAACCCGGCCGGTTCCGGGCGGAGCTGCACGAACGGCTGGTGAACCCGCTCTATCCCGTGACGTTCATTCTGATCGCTTTCGCCGCCATCGGCCGCCCGCGCACCACCCGGCAGAACCGGGCCACGGGCGTGCTCGCGGCCATCGCGGCGGTCGCGGCGGTGCGCATCGGCGGCCTCGGCGCCACCAATCTGCTGGTCTCGACGCCCTATGCGGTGATCGCGGTTTACGGCCTGCCGATCGCGGCCGGGCTCGCGGCGCTGTGGCTGATCTTCCGCGGGCCGTCCACGGCGACGGCCACGGCCGCGCCCTCCGCCCTGCTGCCGGCGGCGCGGGCATGACGGCCGCCGTGCTCTCCGGCGTGCTGGCGCGCTATTTCGCGCGGCGGGCGGCGCTGACGATCCTCGCGGTGCTGGCCGGCGCGCTGCTGCTGATCTTCGTGATCGACTTCATCGAGCTGCTGCGGCGCGCAGGCGATTCCGCCGACGCCTCGCTGCTCGCCATCGCCAACCTGTCGCTTCACCGCACGCCGGCGATCGTGGAGCGGGTGCTGCCTTTCGCCGTGCTGTTCGGCGCCATGGGAACCTTCGTCATGCTGAGCCGCCGGCTGGAGCTGGTGGTGGCGCGGGCGAGCGGGGTCTCGGCGTGGCAGTTCACGGCGCCGGCCATCGCGGTGGCGGGGCTGATCGGCGTCGCCGCCAGCATGGCGCTGAACCCGCTCGCCGCCACCCTGCAGAACCGCGCCGAGCGCATGGAGGCGCGCCTGCTTTCCCGCGCGCCCACCGGCGCGCAGGCGCGCTGGATCCGCCAGCGCAGCATGGACGGGCAGGCCATCATCCGCGCCGCGACCGCCTCGCGCTCGGGCGTCAACCTGACCGGCGTCACGGTGTGGAGCTTCACGCCGGACGGGCAGTTCCGGGAGCGGATCGAGGCCCAGTCCGCCCGGCTGGTCGAGGACGCCTGGGATCTGGACGAGGCCCGCGTCATCGCGGTCGGCCAGGAGCCCCGCAGCCTGCCGCGCTACCGGCTCGCCACGAATCTCTCCGCGAGCCAGGTGCGCGAGACGCTGGGCGCCCGCTCCATGGTCGGATTCTGGAGCCTGCCGGAGGCGATCGAACTCGCCGATCGGGCGGGCCTGTCGTCGCTGCGCCACCGCCTGCAACTGCAAGAGCTTCTCGCCCGTCCCGCCCTGCTGATCGCCATGGTGCTGATCGCGGCGACGGTTGCGCTGCGCTTCTTCCGCTTCGGCGGCGTGGCCAAAACGATTCTCGGTGGCGTGGTCGCCGGCTTCGTGCTTTATGTCGTCACCGAGTTCGCGGGCGATCTGGGGGCGGCGGGCTTGATTCATCCCATCGCGGCGGCGTGGCTGCCGGCGGTCGTCGGGTGTCTCATGGGCGCCACTGTGTTGTTGCATCAGGAGGACGGATGACGCTCGCCCCGCTCCGCTCCTCTGCCTGGAACGGGCCCCGTTCCGCGTTTTCATCGAGCGCCATGGTTCGTGTTTTCGCCGCGGCATTGCTGGGATCGACCGCGCTCGCCCTGACGGGCGGCGTCTCCGTCGCCCAGGTGGCCAACGAGTTCATCCCCGCCCCGCCCCGGTCCGCCGAGACGTCGAAGGCGAAGGGTCCGCGCAATCCGCTCGCCGGCGCCTCCGTGGTGGACGGCGGCGTCACTGCGCGCCGCGATCCCAACGCGCGGATGCTGATGGAGGCCAAGGAGCTCGTCTACGATTACGACCGCGAGGTCGTGACCGCCGTCGGGCCGGTGGACATCTATTACGACGGCCGCGCGCTGCAGGCCGACCGGGTCGTCTACGACCAGAAGAACAACCGCGTCCGCGCCATGGGCAACGCCAAGCTCACCGAGCGCGACGGCACCGTGGCCTACGCCGACAGCCTGGACCTGACCGACGACTTCGCCGACGGCGTGGTGCGGTCGCTGCGCATCGAGACGGTGGACCGCACCCGCTTCGCCGCCGCCCAAGGCCGGCGCGAGGGCGGCAAGCTGTCCGTGTTCGACCGGGGCGTCTACACCGCCTGCGAGCCCTGCCGGGAAAACCCGGACAAGCCGCCGCTGTGGCAGATCAAGGCCAAGCGCATCATCTTCCGTGAAGACGAGAAGATGGTCTATTACGAGGATGCGACCTTCGAGCTGTGGGGCCACCCCATCGCCTGGCTGCCGTTCTTCTCCCATCCCGATCCGTCGGTGAAGCGCAAGTCGGGCTTCCTCGCGCCGAGCTTCGGCCGCTCGTCCGACACCGGCCTGACGGTGGAGACGCCGTATTTCTGGGTCATCGCCCCCAACATGGACGCGACGATCTCGCCCATGTTCTCGTCCAAGCAGGGCGTGATGATGAAGGGCGAGTTCCGTCACCGGCTGCTGGACGGCGCCTACACGATCCGCGCGGCGGGCATCCACCAGCTCGATCCGGGCGAGTTCGACTACAAGCTCGACTCCAATGATCCGAACAGCCTGACCATCGGCCCCGGCGACCGCCGCGACCGCTGGGCGTTCCAGACCTTCGGCAAGTTCGACATCAACCACCAGTGGTCCTGGGGCTGGGACGTCACGCTCTATTCGGACAAGTGGGTGCGCGGCGACTACGACCTGTGGGGCGCGAGCCGCACCAGCGTCTCGACCGTCTACCTGCAGGGCCAGGGCGACCGCAGCTGGTTCGACCTGCGCGCTTACCGCTTCTACGGCATGACCCGCTACGACCGGCAGGACCGCCTGCCGTTCGCGGCCCCCGTGCTCGACTACAACTACGTGTTCGAGAACCCGGTCCAGGGCGGCGAGCTGGCGTTCAACATCAACGCCTCCAGCCTCTACCGCGAGGAAAGCGAATACCGGCGCGGGCGTCTGGGCATCGGTCCCCGGAGCGACGTGGCGCTCATCGGCGCGGCGGGCACCTACAGCCGCATCAGCGCGGACGCCCAATGGCGCCGCCGCTTCATCGATCCCGTGGGCCAGGTCTGGACGCCGTTCGCCTTCGTGCGCGGCGACCTGATCTACTCCAACCCGGACGACGACGCCCGGCTCGGGCCGTTCCTCGACGGCGATCAGGACGTGGCGCTGCGCGGCATGGCGGGCGTCGGCCTCGAATACCGCTATCCGTTCGTGGCGGCGAGCAGCTTCGGCACCCACACGATCGAGCCGATCGCGCAGATCCTACTGCGTCCGAACGAGACCCATGTGGGCGACTTCGCCAACGAAGACGCCCAGAGCCTGATGTTCGACGACACCACCCTGTTCGCCTGGGACAAGTTCTCCGGCTACGACCGGGTGGAGGGCGGCAGCCGCGCCAATGTGGGCGTTCAGTATTCGCTGAACTTCGACTCCGGCGCCATGTTCAGCGTGATGGCGGGCCAGTCCTACCATCTGTTCGGCAAGAACTCCTTCGCCGAGGGCGATCGGGATCCGAGCCGCACGGGCCTGCAGTCCGGCCTCGACACCACCCGGTCCGACTACGTGGCCGGCATGACGCTCGTGCCCACCAAGGATCTGGTGCTCGGCGGCCATGTGCGCATGGACGAGAAGAACTTCTCGCTGCGCGCCGCCGAACTGGAGGGCCGCGCCACGCTCGGCCGCGTCCAGGGCAATCTGGTCTACGGCCGCTACGACAAGCAGCCGAAGCTCGGCTACGACGACATCCGCGAGGGCGTGCTCGCCGGCGCGCGGGTGTTCGTGACCAAGGACGTGTATGTGGGCGGCGGCGCCCGCTACAACTTCGACCTGAAAGAGTTCGACAAGACGCAGATCGGCTTCGGCATCAACAACATCGAAGACTGCATCTCGCTCGCGTTCGACTACATCCGCGAATACGACGTCGACACCAGCGTGCGCCGCCTCGACTCGATCGACCACAAGTTCCTCGTCCGTATGGACCTTCGGACGCTGGGCGGCATCAGCGCCTCCACCAGCACCGCGTCGGATCCGTTCGACAGCGAGACGAGGACCATGGGCCTCGCTTCCCAATGACGGGAGCCGGCGCGCGAGGCGGTTGACGGCCGCCTCCCCGCGCCGGAAAAAGGCCATCGTCGTTAACGCCCGCCGCGTGTCCGTCGCGGCCGCAATCGGGAATCGGACGTCCATGTCGTTGCGTTCTGGCCTTCGCCTGCTCCCCGTCCTCGCGCTGGCGGCCATCGCCTGCGCCGCGCCCGCCCACGCCCAGTCGGTGGCGGTGGTCGTCAACGGCCAGCCGATCCTGTCGAGCGAGATCAAGAGCCGGGCCGCCCTGCTCACGCTCGCCGGCGGCGGCAAGGGCGGCGGCGTCGCCGCGGCCCGGCAGGAGCTGATCGACGAGAAGCTGAAGCTCACCGAGGCCAAGCGCTTCGGCGTCACCGCCGACGACGCCCAGGTGAACGCCGCCTTCGCCTCCATCGCCGAGCGCTCCAAGCTGACGCCGCAGCAGTTCACCCAGGCCATCGGCCAGCGCGGCGTGAGCGCGCAGACCCTGAAGGACCGCATCCGCGCCGAGATGGTGTGGGCGCAGTTCGTGCGCCGCAAGTTCGCGGCCCAGATGCAGGCGCAGAACAGCAACATCCTGCCCCCGGCGGGCGCCAAGGCCGACAACCGCGCCGTGCAGTACACGCTGCGGCAGGTGGTGTTCGTGCTGCCCCGGAACGCGACCCCGGCGCAGGTCAACCAGCGCCGGGCCGAGGCGAACGCCGCCCGCGGCCGTTTCCCCGGCTGCGCCCAGGCGGTGCAGTTCGCCACCGGCCTGCGCGACGTGGCGGTGAAGGAGCCGGTCACCCGCTCCTCCGCCTCGCTCGGCAAGGAGCTGAGCGACACGCTCTCCAAGACCGGCGTCGGCGGCCTGACCCCGCCGGACCGGGGCGAGCAGGGCATCGAGATGATCGCCGTGTGCGAGCGCAAGGACATCGCCGACGACAACATGCTGCGCCGCCAGGCCATGGACGACGCCGGCAGCAAGCAGCTGGAGGAGAAGTCGAAGCAGTATCTTGAGCAGCTGAAGACGCGCGCCGTCATTCAGGTTCTCAGCCAGGGATGACCCTCGACGCCGTTCCCGGCCGTCCGCTCGCGCTCAGCATGGGCGAGCCGGCGGGGATCGGGCTCGATCTCGCGCTGACGCTCTGGAGCGAGCGGGAGCGCCGCGGCCTGCCCGCCTTCGTGGCGCTGGGCGATCCCGCCGCCTACGCCGACCGCGCCGCGCAGCTCGCGGGCGACGCGCCC
>NZ_JBHTMX010000062.1:0-14917 GCF_042679725.1 Methylopila musalis | reverse complement strand
GGGCGTCTCGGGAGCGGCGTCGCGCGCGGAGGCCGCGCCGGTGCGCTCGTCGCCGTCGCTCATGATGCCGTTGGCGAACTCGCTCGCCGCCTGATCGCCGCGGGCGGCGGAGGGCGCGGGGCTCGGGGCTGCGGCCTGCGGGTTCTGGCCGTAATAGGAGTCCGGGCGGATCTCCACCGTCTTCACCCGGCGGGGCTCGCTGCCCATGGTGCTGGGCGCGACCGGCTCCACCGCGGCGGGGCCGCCGGGCAGGATGACGCGCGCGCTGTCGGCGTTGGCGGACGGCGGCGCGCCCGCGGGCAGCTCCACCGGCTCCTCCTCGCGCGACACCATGGTCGACTTCGTCGGCGCTTCCGGGTTCACCCGGTCGTAGATCTGCTTGTTCTGATGCGGAACCTCGGCGCCGCCGGGGTTCTCGGGCACGGTCTTGACCGGCTCGGTCTCGGCCTTGATCAGCGGCGGCTCGCCGCTGCTTCCGCCGCCCATGCTGCGATCGGCGAGCGCGCCCGCGCCGCCGATGAGCGCCACGCCCAGCACCGCCGCCACCATGGTGAGGCCGCCGCGCCCGCCGCCGACGCGCCGCCGGTCGGCGCGCTCGTCATAGGCCGGCTGGCCGTACTCGTCATAGCCGTAAGGGTCGTCCGGATTCGGCGCGTAGGCGCGCGGATCGTAGGGCTGCTCTTCGGGCTTCTGCGGGTCGAGATAATAGTGCTCGGCGTCCGGCTCGTAGTGATGGCCGCCGCGCAGGTTCAAGCCGTCGTCGGGCTGGGCGTAGAGTTCGGGGTCGGCGGCCGCGTGGTCGCGTCGCGCTGCCTGGGTTTTCATGTTTCGGCCTCCGAGAGCCTGGCGGGCGGCCGCCGTGACGGTTGCGACCGGCCGCCGCGAGGCCGCGGAGGGTCAGCGCATCTCGTCGGGAGCCGCCACGCCCAAGATACCAAGTCCCGTCGCCAGCACCAGCGCCAGCGCCCGGACCAACGCCAATCGGGCTTGGGACAACAATGGATTGTTTTCCATAATGAAGCGTAAATCAGGCGCCGCGCCACGATTGTAGTGGGTGTGGAAGTCGCTCGCGAGATCGTGCAGATAGAACGCCACCCGGTGCGGCTGCCGCGCCTGCGCCGCCTGCTCCACCACGCGCGGCCACTGGGCGATGCGCTTCACCAGCGCCAGTTCGCCCTCGTCCTTCAGCAGCGACAGGTCCGGCGCGCCAGCGGCGTCCGGGAACGCCTCCGCGCCCTTGCGCAGGATCGACTGCGCCCGGGCGTGGGCGTACTGCACGTAGAACACCGGGTTGTCGCGGGACTGCTCGGTGACCTTGGCGAAATCAAAATCCAGCACCGCGTCGTTCGAGCGGAACAGCATCATGAAGCGGACGGCGTCGCGGCCGACCTCGTCCACAACGTCGCGCAGCGTCACGAAGCTGCCCGCCCGCTTCGACATGCGCACCGGCTCGCCCGCCCGGAACAGCCGCACCAGCTGACACAGCTCCACGGTCACGCGCGCGGTCCCGCTGGAGAGCGCGTGGCCCACCGCCTGCAGGCGCTTCACATAGCCGCCGTGATCGGCGCCCAGCACGAACACCATCTCTCGGAAGCCGCGCTCGAACTTGGAGCGGAAATAGGCCACGTCGCCGGCGAAATAGGTGTAGGAGCCGTCGGACTTGGCGAGCGGACGGTCGATGTCGTCGCCGAAATCGGTGGCGCGGAACAGGGTCTGCTCGCGCTCCTCCCAGTCTTCGGGCAGCTCGCCCTTGGGCGGCGGCAGGCTGCCCTGATAGACGAGGCCGCGCGCGCGCAGCTCCGCCACCGTCTTTTCGATCTCCCCGCCCGCGCCGTGCAGCGTACGCTCGGAGAAGAACACGTCGTGGCGGATGTTGAGCGCGGCGAGGTCGTCGCGGATCATGGCCATCATGGCGTCGATGGTCGCGTCGCGGACAAGCGGCAGCCATTCGGACTCGGGCTTGTCCTTCAGCGCCGAGCCGTATTCTGCGGCCAGCGCCGCGCCGACCGGCTTCAGGTAGTCGCCGGGATAGAGCCCTTCGGGGATCGCGCCCACGTCCTCGCCCAGCGCCTCGCGGTAGCGCAGGAAGGCGGAGCGGGCCAGCACGTCCACCTGCGCGCCGGCGTCGTTGATGTAGTACTCGCGCGTCACGTCCTCGCCCGAGAAGGCGAGCAGATTGGCGAGCGAGTCCCCGAACACCGCGCCCCGGCAATGGCCCACATGCATCGGGCCGGTGGGGTTGGCGGAGACGTACTCCACGTTCACCTTCACGCCCGGCCGTGCGGCGGGCCGGCCGAAATCGCCCGCCTGCTCCAGCACCACGGCGAGCACGCGAATGAGATAGGCCTCGCTCAGCGCGATGTTCACGAAGCCGGGGCCGGCCACGGAGACCGCCGCCACGTCCGGGTCCCGACCGAGCCGCTCGGCGATCTTCTCCGCCAGATCGCGCGGCTTCAGGCCGAGCTCCTTCGACAGCACCATGGCGGCGTTGGTCGCCAGATCGCCGTGGCTCGGGTCGCGGGGCGGCTCCACCACCACGCGGGTCAGGTCCGGCGTGCGCGAGATCGCGCCCTCGGTCGCCAGGGCTTCGAGGGTCGCGCCAAGGCGCGCGGCGAAATCGGAGAACATGTTCATGTGCGGCAGGGCCCTTGGGAAGGCTTCGGCGGCTAACGCAAATCCGGTGTGGCGTCAAACAGCCGGCGGTGCTCGTCGAGCGCGTAGCGGTCGGTCATGCCGGCGATGAAGTCGGCGATCGCCCTCAGCCGGCGCGGCTCGTCGAGGCCCGCGACCTCGCGCGCCCACTCGCCCGGCAGGGCGGCGCGGTCGGCGGCGTAGGCCCGGAACAGGTCGCCCAGCACGCCGCGCGCCTCCGCCATCACTCGGTCCACGTAGGGGTGGCGGTACATGCGCTCGGTGAGGAAGCGCTTCACCGCCCGCTCCGCGACCGCCATCTCCGGCGAAAACGCCACCACCGCATGGCCCGCGGCCCGCACGTCGCCGACGCTCGCCGGCGCCAGCGCGTCGAGCCGCCGGGCGCTTTCGGAAATGGCGTCCTCCACCAGCCGGGTGATCACCCGCCGCACCACCTCGTGCACCGTGCGCGCCTCGTCGAGGCCGGGATGGCGGGCGCGCACCTCGGCCAGGATGTCGCCAAGCAGCGGCGCCTCGGCGAGATCGTCCAGCCGGAACAGCCCGGCGCGCAGGCCGTCGTCCACGTCATGGGCGTCGTAGGCGATGTCGTCGGCGATGGCGGCCGCCTGCGCCTCGGCGCTCGCATGGGTGTGGAGCCCGAGATCGTGCCGCGCGCCGTATTCCAGAATGGCGACCGGCAGCGCGCGGCCGGCGTAAGCGCCCAGCGGCGCGCCGTCCGCGCCGAGCAGCGGCCCGTTGTGCTTCACCACCCCCTCCAGCGACTCGAAGGTGAGGTTCAGCCCATCGTAATCCGCGTAGCGCCGCTCCAGCTTGGTCAGCACCCGGAGCGACTGGGCGTTGTGGTCGAACCCGCCGAAGCCCGCCATGCAGGCGTCGAGCGCGCGCTCGCCCGCGTGGCCGAACGGCGTGTGGCCGAGATCGTGCGACAGCGCCACCGTTTCGGCGAGATCCTCGTCGAGGCCAAGGGCGCGAGCGATGGAGCGGGCGATCTGCGCCACCTCCAGCGTGTGCGTCAGCCGCGTCCGGTAATGGTCGCCCTCGTGATAGACGAAGACCTGCGTCTTGTGCTTCAGCCGCCGGAACGCGGTCGAATGCAGCACCCGGTCGCGGTCGCGCTGGAAGTCGGTGCGGGTGGGGCTCGCGGGCTCCGGGATCAGCCGGCCGAGGCTCCGGGTCGGATCCGCGGCGTAAGCGGCGCGCGGGCGCAGGATCCAGGCCGTCACGTCCATGCGTCCCGTCGCGGCCGTTCGAGGCCGCCCCTTCCCGCGTTGACCCTTGGCATGGGCGTGCTTACCTCTTGATCCGAGACCCGCGCAACCGCCGGCCGCCCCGCGCGGCAGGTTCGCGCCCGAAACTTCGCGAAGGTTCGAAAGCCCATGTCGACCGACGTTCTCGACCGCGCGTCCGAGGTCACCCTCACCCCGCGCGCCGCCGCCCGCATCACCGAGATCCTCGCCTCCGAGGCGCCCGGCTCCATGCTGCGCGTCAGCGTGCTGGGCGGCGGCTGCTCCGGCTTCTCCTACGACTACGGATTCGACACCCGCGTGGCCGAGGACGACGTGATCGTGGCCCGCGACGGCGCGAAAGTGCTGATCGATCCGGTGTCCCTGCCCTATCTCGCCGGGGCGGAGATCGACTTCGTGGACGCGCTGATCGGCGCCTCGTTCCAGATCAAAAATCCCAACGCCACAGCCTCTTGCGGCTGCGGCACCAGCTTCGCGATCTGACGATCATTCGCGCCTATCGCGCCATAGAAACTTTCGCTGCGAAACAATAGCGCACCTGATGGCGCGCATTGAGGCTTCACAAGCGAACCGGAAACCGGCATTGGGATGCCACCAGCGCACGGCCCTCCGCCGTTCGCTGTCGCCCTCCTGGGGCGTTTCCTCCCTTCACTTCAAGCCGCTCGATCCGTTCGGGCGGCTTTTTTTTGGCCCCGGCCCGGCGCGCGCCGGCCGGGGCCGCGCGAACGGCGTCAGACCAGCAGGAAATCGCCCGCGCTCAGAGCCACATGGCCCTCGAGCCGGATCAGCAGATCGGCCGCCCTGTCGCCGTTGAGATCGGCGGTGACAAGGGTGTCGCCGTCCTTGAAGCCGTAGCGCAACTGGCCCGCCGCGCCGCTGAACTCCGTCGAGCCGATGAAACGAAACGCCTGGCGGCCGGAGGCGACCGTGTTGGCGTCGATCGCCGACAGGCGGATGTCGTCCACGCCCGCGACAAAGTCTCGGATGATGTCGCCGACCGTCTCCTGACGCGTGCGGAACACGAAGTCATCCGCGCCTGCGCCGCCGGTCAGAATGTCCGCGCCGAGCCCGCCATCGAGAATGTCGTCCCCGCCGCCGCCGTTGAGCCGATCGTCACCGGCGAAGCCGCGCAAGATGTTGTTTGCCGTATTGCCAAGAACGCTGTCGTTCAGGGCGGACGCATAAACAGATTCGATCACAACGCCATCCGCGATGGCGAGATTTTTGATGTGGCCATTGATGTCCGAAAACATTCCAGGCCGAAGATCAATCCGCACGCCAGAGGTGAGCTCACGCAGATCGATTATATCGTTTCCGCGTGTGTCGTTGATGGTGAAAGCTGCGTTCTTGTATTTTCCGAAATCGTAAAGTCCGGAGCGCCCATATGTCGTGTCGCCGACATTGACGGTCAGCGCGCCATACAGCTTGGTTATCGCTGCGATGTCCGCCTTCATCGGGGTCATGACGTTGAGCGCGGTGGCGTCGCCAAGCTGGTCCTGCTCGAAGTAGGACATCACCGAATACTGGTTTGTGTCGTATCGGAAGAGCGCGTCCGCCGCGTACGTTCCCGAACCATCGTAAGGGCCCGGGTGCTGCAAACCGAGCGCGTGACCGATCTCGTGAATGAACGTCTGCACGCCATAGGATCCCAGCCCCCAACGCGCGCCGACCGGGAAACCATCCATCCAGTCCCGGCTCACCGTCACTTCCGATGATACGATCTGGCCATTGGCCGTAAATGACGTCTCGGCGTAGGCTTCGCCATTGCCGAAACTGTTAAATTCGATATCCGCAATAAGTTTACTGGAGAACGAAAAGCCGGTTACGGCGGTCCAAGCCTGCATTGCACTCTGCGCCGCCTTGACCATCGCGCCATCCATCAAAAACATCGTATTGAACGTGAACGATGTCTTGGGCCAAGCGATCGGCTGCGCGCCGCCGTCCGAAATGTATTTCACAAAGGCAGGATAGGAGGGGTTCTTGGACGCCATGACGGTGCTCCGGAGGCAGGCGCAGCATGCGAATCAGCCGCGCCGGCCACCGTGCCGCGCGGCCGTTCGCCGCGCGAGGGGGAAAAACGCTTTTGCTCGCGCGTCTCGTGCGAAAGACCCGCCATTGATGAATCGGGACCACAGATGATCGGCGGCGCGAAAGTAATCAAATGAACGCGTTTCCGGAATATGACGCTCCAAAGTCACACGACCCCCGTAGGTATCGATAACAGTTTCAGTGCAGTGCGAAATGCGTTGACACAAAGCGCGGAGAAATAAGAAATATATTGGAGAATTTACGCGAAACGAAAATGTGATTTAGATCTTCGCGAAATTAACACCTCGGGGCCATGTCAAATATTCGAGATTTCTTGGCGCCCGGCAATCCTCTTGGGGAGAGATACCGCGCGCTCCGAAAAGAGATCGGGCACATCCGGCCTTCCCAATACGACATCGCCCGAACCTGCAACCTGAGTTGCGAGGGATGCCTGTTTTTTCTCGGGTCCGATTACGAGGCTCATGGCGAGAAGGACGCTGAGGCGTTCGACCAGTTCTTCGCAAAAGAAGCCGCGCGCGGCGTGACCTACGGCCAGTTCGGCGGCGCGGAGCCTGCGCTGCGGCAGGACGTGCTCCGGGCCGCCGCCCGGCATCTGACGCGCGGCCTCGTGTTCAGCAACGGCACGATCCGGCTCGATCCGGCGCTGCCCTACGCGATCCACATCTCCGTCTGGGGCCTGGGCGAGCAGGGCGCGAGGCTTCGGGGCGCCGACGTGTTCACCAAGGCGCTGCGCAACTACCGCGACGACCCGCGCGCCACCTTCGTGTTCACCCTCAACGCCGAGAACCTCGAGAGCGTGCCCGAGCTGGCGCGCCTCTGCGCGGAGGCCGGCGTCCGGGTCAGCTTCAGCCATTTCAGCCCGACGCTGGAGTACAGCCGCCTGCTCGACGATGCGCAGGCGGAGAAGGGCGACTATTTCCGCATCAGCCGCGACGGCGGGAGCCTGATGCTGGACCGCGACGGGCTGGCGCGCGCGCAGGACCTGATCGCAGCCGCGCTCGACGCCTATCCCGAGACGGTGGTCTACAGCCACGCCTTCAACCGCTGGATCCACCGGCCGGAGGGCGTCTACGACGTCGATCCGCAGACCGGACTGCCGGCGAACTGCGGCTCGCGCGTCACCACCCATTACCGTCACTTCCACACCGACATGACGGACGCCGGCGACGCCAAGTGCTGCACGCCGAACATCGACTGCCGGACCTGCCGTCTCTACGCGCAGTCGCTGGCCTCCGTGCTGCACCGGGTGCAGGAGTTCACGGCCACGGAGGCGAGCTTCTCGGACTGGCTCGACATCTGGGAGCACTGGCGGCGGCTGTTCCTGGTGGAGCGCGGCGACGCCCTCGTCGCGCGGCCGCCGGCCGAACGCGCGGGCCGCCAGCCGCTGGCCGCGGCCTGACGCGCCGACCGGCGCGCGACGCATCCCACCTTCATCATCCGACGACAGCAGGCGATCCCATGGCCGCACCCGACGACGACGCCCGCGCGACGCCCGAAAACGACGCGCCGAAAACCGACCAGCCGAAAAGCGTGCGGTTCATGGCCGGCCGGGTCGACGTGGAGCTGTGGCCCCGTCCGGCCAGCGCGTCTGGCCGATTCTGCATCGTGGCGCGTCCGCATTCCATGGTCCGCTGGAAAGCGGTGCAGACGCTGCGCTGCCCGGTCGCGGTCTGCAACACCGTCCTGCTCTCCAAGCTTCCCCTCACCAGCGACGAGACCGCCGCCGACCTGATCGCGCATATCGAGGGGCTGCGGGACGCGCGGGAGATCGTTTTCGTCGGCGACAGCGGCGGCGGCTACACCGCGTTCGCGGTCGGCGTAGCGCTGGCCCGGCAGTTGCCGAACCGCCCGGTGCGCGCCATCGCCTTCAACCCGCCGACGCAGATCTGGCCGCCGGAAGACACACGCAATCACAAGAGCTATCTCGGACTGGTCGAGCGCGCCTCACGGCAGCCCGGCCTGCTGGAGCGCCTTGAGGCGGAAGGCGATCTGACGTCCTGGCTGCGCGCCGGCGCGGACACTCCCGGCAGCGACTTCCGCGGGCTGATCGTGGCCTCGGCGCTTCAGCGGCATGACATACGCCACGCGGAGCGCATGATCGGGCAGCCGGGCGTGAGCGTGGTGTCGTTCCCGAACGCGCAGCATTCCGCCTTCTTCTGGTGGCTCGTGATGGCGCCGGACGCCTCGGAGGCGGAGATCCGGGACCGCATCTGGCATCGCATTCCCAGCAAGTTCACCGCAGGACAGGACCCCGCCGCGCTGCGGAACGTTCCTGAGCATCAGGAGCGGGTCGAGCGGGAGTTTCAGGCGTTCCGGCTGTTCCGGAAGACCCTTCCCACGCTCGCCTCCATGCTGGACTGGCTCAACGCCGGGCGGGGAGATCGCCGGTTCGAGCTTTCGGACCTGGAGGAGCCGGCTCCGGAGGCGGCGGAGAGCGCATCTCGAACGTCGTGACCTCGGCGAAGCCGACGCAGCCGCCGACCGGCAGCACGGCGAGAAAAGCCAGAACGACGGCGGCATGGCGCATGAGCGGGCCTCCCGGAGCGTGACGCGTTCGACGCCGCCGATTGGAGCGCGTGACGGCGCCATGGGCAAGGCGATGCGCGCCCGCCTCGCCCCGGTCGCATTTTCGGCCATGCTCAGAGGCTGACGTAAGGCTCTCGCCCAGGTTCGCCCCATGCCCCTGTTCACGGATCGCGCCGGCCGGTTCTCGCCGCTGCTGACGCTCACGCTTCTCGGGCTGACGTTGCCGGCGCTGTGGCTGGCGGTCCGCGCCGCCCAGGGCGACTTCTCGGGCGCGGGCCCGGCGCCGGATCTCGGCCTGCCGCCCGCGTTCGGGCCGGGCGACGCGGGCGCCTTCGGCGGCGCCCCGGGCGCAAGTCCCGAAGGCGAGAAGGCGCGCCCGATCTACGACGCCATCCACCTGTCCGGCGACTGGGCCGTGCGCTTCCTGCTGCTGTCGCTGGCGATCACGCCGTTCCGGCGGCTGTGGCACTGGCCGAAGCTGCATCTCACCCGCCGCCGGATCGGGCTCGCGGCGCTGGCCTACGGGGCGCTGCATCTCGGGCTCTACGTGATCGACCAGCAGCTCGATCTGTGGCGGGTCGCAAGCGAGATCGCCCAGCGGGTCTATCTGACGGTGGGCGTCGTCACGCTCATCGGCCTGATCGCGCTCGGCGCCACCTCCACCGATGGCGCGGTCGCCCGCATGGGGGCGAAGCGGTGGCGGGCGCTGCATCGCCTCGCCTATCCGCTCGCAGGGCTGGCGCTGCTGCATTTCGCCATGCAATCCAAGCTCGACGCGGGCGAGCCGATCCTGATGTGGGGCCTGTTCCTGTGGGCCATGGGCTGGCGTTGGCTGCAGGCGCAAGGCGGCGAGCGCGACATCCGTCTCGCGCCGCTGCTGGCGCTGGCGGTCGTCGCGGCCGTGGGCGCCGCGCTGTCGGAGACGCTGTGGTACGCGGCGGCCTCGGGCGTGAACCCGTGGCGGGTGCTCGCCGCAAACTGGGCGCCGCAGGCCTATGGCGTGCGCCCGGCGGGCTGGGTGCTTCTGTTCGGCCTCGCCGCCGCGGCCTCGAGCCTCATCGGCGCCCGGCGGCGGGGACCCCCCCGTCCCGTCCGGGCGCCGCAGCAGGCGGCGACCGTCACTCCACGGTGACGGATTTCGCCAGATTGCGCGGCTGGTCCACGTCGGTGCCCATGAACACCGCCGTATGATAGGCGAGAAGCTGCACCGGGATGGCGTAGAGCATGGGGCTGACGAAGGCGTAGGCCTTGGGCAGCGTCAACACCGCGAAGGCGGAGCCGGCGTGCTCCGGCCCCTCGCCGTCCGTCACCAGCACGATCTTGCCGCCGCGCGCCGCCACCTCCTGCATGTTGGAGGCGGTTTTTTCGAACAGCGGGTCGTAGGGCGCGAGCACCACCACCGGCACGTTCTCGTCCACCAGCGCGATCGGCCCGTGCTTCAGCTCGCCCGCGGCGTAGCCTTCGGCGTGGATGTAGGAGATTTCCTTGAGCTTCAGCGCGCCTTCCAGCGCGATGGGGAAGCTGGTGCCGCGGCCGAGATAGAGCACGTCCTGCGCCTTGGCGAAGGTGGTGGCGAGGCGCTCGATCTCGGGCTCCAGCCTGAGCGCCTCGGCCATCAGGCGCGGCAGCTCCACCAGCGCGGAGACGAGTTTGGCCTCGTCGTCCTCGGACAGCACGCCGCGGTCGCGCCCCGCCTTCACGGCGAGCGCCGCCAGCACGCTGAGCTGGCAGGTGAAGGCCTTGGTGGAGGCGACGCCCACCTCCACGCCGGCGACCGTCGGGAACACCACGTCCGCCTCGCGGGCGATGGTGGAGGTCGGCACGTTGACGACCGCGCCGATGCGCATGCCCTGCGCCCGGCAGTGGCGCAGGGTCGCCAGCGTGTCCGCCGTCTCGCCCGACTGGGAGATGACCAGCGCCAGCCCCCCGGAGGAGAGCGGCGGCTCGCGGTAGCGGAACTCGGAGGCGATGTCGATGTCGACCGGCAGGCGGGCGAATTTCTCGAACCAGTAGCGCGCCACGAGGCCGGCGTAATAGGCGGTGCCGCAGGCGGAGATGGCGAGCCGGTCGAGCTTGGAGAAGTCCACGTCGGCGCCGTCCGGCAGGCGGATGCGGCCCGCAGCCATGTCGATGAAGCGCGCCAGCGTGTGGCCCACCACCTCCGGCTGCTCGGCGATCTCCTTGGCCATGAAGTGGCGATGGTTGCCCTTGTCCACGATGATCGCCGCGGCCGCCGCCCGCACCGCGGCGCGGGGCGCCGGCGCGCCGCTCTCGTCGAAGATCTCGACGCCTTCGCGGGTCAGCGCCACCCAGTCGCCGTCCTCCAGATAGGTGACGGCGTCGGTGAAGGGGGCGAGCGCGATGGCGTCGGAGCCGAGGAAGTTCTCGCCCTCGCCATGGCCGATGGCGAGCGGGCTGCCCCGGCGGGCACCGATGATGAGATCGTCCTCGCCGGCGAAGATGAAGGCGAGCGCGAAGGCGCCCTTCAGGCGGCTGAGCGCCTGAGAGATCGCGTCCCGTGGGCTCGCGCCCGCCTCCAGCGCCCTGGACACCAGATGGGCCACCACCTCGGTGTCGGTCTGGCTCTGGAACACGGCGCCGCCGGCCTCGAGCTCGCCGCGGAGCTCGCGGAAGTTCTCGATGATGCCGTTGTGGACCACCGCGACCCGGTCGGTCGCGTGCGGATGGGCGTTGGCCTCGGTCGGCGCGCCGTGGGTCGCCCACCGCGTGTGGCCGATGCCGATCGCGCCGCCGAGCGGCGTCGCCTCCAGCGAGGCCTCAAGATTGCGCAGCTTGCCTTCGGCGCGGCGGCGCACGATGCGGCCGCCGTCGAGCGTCGCGACGCCCGCGCTGTCATAGCCGCGGTATTCGAGCCGCTTCAGGCTGTCCACGAGCTGGGCCGCCACCGGGCCCTTGCCGAGAATTCCGACGATGCCGCACATGTTGCCGAGCGTCGCTCCTGTTTGTCGTCCCGCACTGGGCGTCTTACCCCAGCGCTCCTTAGCGGCGGCTGAACGGATAAGGAAATCACGGCGGGTTTCGGGCGATGTCGGCGCGGGCGGCTCCGAACGGTTTTCCGGACGCCACGCTGACGCCCACCCCCACCTCCACGTCATGCCCGCGCCTTCGCGCGGGCATCCACGACTTGCCCTTCGACGGACGCCCGGCATGCGCCAAGCTGGACGGAGGAGCCCCGCTTTCAACTCCCGGCTTAAACCCGCCTTAAACGCCGCGGGCGCAGGGTGCCGGGACGTTCATCGCCGGAGAGCGCCGACGCATGGCGTCGCCCAACACCCTGCCCAAAGCCATCGCGGACCGCGCAGGTCCCGTCTCGCTGATGCTGATCGCCGGCTACGGCGCGGCGCTCGTCGCCCTGCTGGCCACGTCCGTGAACGGCGTGGACGCGGCCGGACGGCCGATCGGCACCGACTTCGCCAATGTCTGGGCCGCGGGCAGGCTGGTGCTCGACGGCGCGCCGGAGGCGGCCTACGACCTCGCCCGCCATCACGCCGTGCAGCAGGCGCGCTTCGGCGCGGACGCCCCGTTCTACGGCTGGCACTACCCGCCCATGTTCCTCGGGCTCGCGGCGCTGCTCGGCGCCCTGCCCTATCTCGCGGCGCTGGCGCTGTGGCAGGCGGCGACGCTGCCGATCTATCTCGCCGCGATCCGCGCCATCCTGCCCGGCCGGACGGCCCTGCTGGCGGCGCTCGCCTTCCCGGCGGTGTTCGTCAACCTCACCCACGGCCACAACGGCTTCCTCACCGCCGGCCTGTTCGGGCTTGGCCTCGTGATCCTCGACCGGCGTCCGGTCCTCGCCGGCGTGCTGCTGGGGCTGCTCTGCTACAAGCCGCAGTTCGGCGTGCTGCTGCCCTTCGTGCTGGTCGCCACCGGCCGCTGGCGCGCCACCTTCGCCGCCGCCGGAACCGTGATCGGCGTCAGCCTGCTCTCGCTCGCCGCCTTCGGACCGGAGACCTGGGACGCGTTCCGCGCCAGCGCCGTCTTCACCCGCGAGGTGGTGCTGGAGCAGGGCGACACCGGCTGGGAGAAGATCGTCAGCGCCTTCTCCGCCGCCCGCGCGCTCGGCGCCGGGCTGCCCGCGGCCTACGCCGCGCAAGCCGTCACCACGCTCGCCGTCATCGCGCTCACGGTGCGGCTGTGGCGCGGGCCCGCGTCTTACGAGCCCATGGCGGCGGCGCTGCTGGCGAGCGCGCTGCTCGCCACCCCATACGCGCTCGACTACGACATGATGCTGCTCGGCCCCGCCATCGCCTTCCTGGTGGCGGACGGGCTCAAGGCCGGCTGGCGGCCGGGCGCGGCGGCCGTGCTGCTCGCGGTCTACGCCACGCCGCTGTTCGGCCGGGCCGCCGCCATGGCGACCCTGATCCCCTTCGGCTTCCTCGCCATTCTCGCCCTTTTCGCGCTCGCCGTCGCCGGTCGACAGCCCGCGCGCGCCCCCGTCCGGGAGTTCGCCCATGTCCAACATTGAACGCCTGCGCGACACCTCCTTCGGCGTCCACATGGCGCCGGAGCAGGCGCCGCTGAAGGTGGCGGTGCTGCTGCCCTGCTACAACGAGGAGGCGGCGATCGCCGACGTGGTGCGCGGCTTCCGGGCCGTGCTGCCGGCCGCCGACATCTACGTCTACGACAACAACTCCCGCGACCGCACGGTGGAGCGGGCGCGCGAGGCCGGGGCCATCGTCCGCCACGAGACCCGGCAGGGCAAAGGCAACGTGGTGCGCCGCATGCTCGCGGACGTGGAGGCCGACGTCTATCTCATGGCCGACGGCGACCTGACCTACGATCCGTTGGCGGCGCCGCTGCTGATCGACCGTCTCGTCTCGCGCCAGCTCGACATGGTGGTGGCCACCCGCGAGGGCGAGGGCATGCAGTCGCGCCGGGGCCATCAGGCCGGCAACCGCATGTTCAACCTGATGGTGGACCGGCTGTTCGGCGCGGGCTTCACCGACATCCTGTCCGGCTACCGGGTGATCTCGCGCCGCTTCGCAAAATCGTTCCCGGCGGCGTCCGGCGGGTTCGAGATCGAAACCGAACTCGCGATCCACGCCCTCGACCTCCGGCTCGCGGTGGAGGAGGTTCCGGTGCGCTACGGCCGCCGGCCGGCGGATTCGGTGAGCAAGCTCTCCACCTTCCGCGACGGCTTCCGCATCCTGTGGACCATCGCCATGATGCACCGAGCGCTGAAGCCGCTTCAGTTCTTCGGGGCGATCGGGCTGGCGCTCGCCGCGGTCAGCCTGTGGCTGGCGGTCCCGCTGGTCGGCACCTTCCTCGACACCGGCTTGGTGCCGCGCTTCCCCACCGCCATCCTCTGCGCCGCCATCATGCAGCTCGCGGTGCTGAGCGCCGTCTGCGGCGTGATCGTGGAAAGCGTGGCGGAGGCCCGCCGCGAGACCAAACGCCTGCGCTATCTGGAGCTGAAGGGAGCCGCCTGACGCGCTGGCGGAAGCGACGGACGCAATGGTTCTTGTCCCGGCCTTGAGCCGGGACCCAGAGCCGCTGCGGCCTGAGGATCAAGCTCCCCGTTCGTCGCGGCTCCTTCTGAGACGCCAGCGTTTCTGGGTCCCGGCTCAAGGCCGGGACAAGAAAGTCGCGCGCGCCGACCGACATCTCAGCCCCCGCTCCTACGCGGAAGCGACGGGCGCAACGCTCCTTGTCCCGGCCTTGAGCCGGGACCCATTTCCGCCGACGCCTCCGGACGAAGCTCCACGCTCGCAGCTTGATCCTGCAACAGAGACGTTTCTGGGTCCCGGCTCAAGGCCGGGACAAGGAAGGGGCGCGCAGCTTCCCGTCCTTAGCCCCGCACCTGCCGCGAACGATCGCGCCGTATGTTCACTCCACGCCCATCATGCGGGCGGCGGCGCGCATTTCGGCGAGGCGCTTGGCGCGGCGCTGTTCGGCTTCGTGGTCGCCGCCCCACAGCTCCACGTTCCAGTCCTCGTCCACATGGGCGGCCGCCCAGGCGTCGTCGGGCGTGAGGCGCCCGCGCAGCACCGCGAGCGCGATCAGCGCCGAGCCGGTCAGCGTGGTCATGGCGTGCAGCGCCGCCAGCGTGAAGGCGTCGTCGCGGGGCGTGGCGCGGCGCACGGCCTCCAGCGCCTCGTCGCTCTGGGTGACGAACATCACCCCTTCCGCCAGCACGAAGCGGGCGCCGAGATCGTCGCGGGCGAAGGCCAGCACCGGGTCCCAGTGCAGCGCCTGCCGGGCGACCAGCCGCGCCGGCTCCTCCGCCCGGTAGCAGACGAGATCGCTGCCGGCGTATTTCACCACGTCCTCGGCCACCGCCGCGCTCTCCCGCGCCACGCCGTCGATGGCGGCGTTGGCGAGGCGCGTCAGCGGCATGGTCGCGGCCTCGATGAACTCGCCCTGCGCGCTCCACTCCGCCGCCACCGCCGCGGCCAGCTCCGGCCGCGCGAAGGCCAGCGCCGCGC
>NZ_JBHTMX010000061.1:0-15154 GCF_042679725.1 Methylopila musalis | reverse complement strand
GGCGCCGAGCCCGGCCGCGAGCGCGAGGCCGCTGGCCGCGGGCGGCGTCACGCGCGTCCTCCGGGATCGCGGAAGCGGTTGATGATGGGGTAGCGCCGGTCGCGGCCGAAGTTGCGCGGCGTCACCTTCACGCCGGGCGCCGACTGGCGGCGCTTGTATTCGGCGAGGTAGAGCAGCCGCTCCACCCGCGCCACCGTCTCGGGATCGAAGCCCGCGGCCACGAGATCGCCGACGCCGGTCTCGTCCTCCACCAGCCCCTGAAGGATGGCGTCCAGCACCTCGTAGGGCGGCAGGCTGTCCTCGTCCTTCTGGTTCTCGCGCAGCTCCGCGCTCGGCGGCTTGTCGATCACGTTCGCCGGCATCACCGGGCCGTCCGGGCCGAGCGCGTCGGCCGGGCGCCAGCGGTTGCGCAGCCGGCACAGGCGGAACACCTGCGTCTTGTAGAGGTCCTTGATCGGGTTGAAGCCGCCGTTCATGTCGCCGTAGAGCGTGGCGTAGCCGACCGACATCTCGGACTTGTTGCCGGTGGTCACCACCATCGGCCCGAACTTGTTGGAGAGCGCCATCAGCAGCAGCCCGCGGGCGCGGCTCTGCACGTTCTCCTCCGTCACGTCGCGCGGCAGGGTCCCGAACAGCGGCGCGAGCGCGGCCTCGACGCCCTCGACCGCAGGCGCGATCGGCAGCATGTCGTAGACGACGCCCAGCGCCTCGGCGCAGGCGGCGGCGTCGCTGAGGCTCTCTTGGGACGTGAAGCGGTACGGCAGCATCACGCAGCGCACCCTGTCGGCGCCGAGCGCGTCCACCGCGAGGGCGGCGCAGAGCGCGCTGTCGACGCCGCCGGACAGGCCGAGCACCACGCCCGGAAAGCCGCTCTTCGCCACATAGTCCCGAAGGCCCAGCACGCAGGCGCGGTAATCCGCCTTGTCGTCCTCGTCGTCGGGCGCGGCGATCGGGCCGCCCACGGAGCGCCAGCGGCCGTCGGCGCGGCGCCAGTCGATCACCGTCAGGTCCTCCACGAAGGCGGGCGACTGGAAGGCGAGGGTGCGGTCCGCGTTCAGGCCGAAGGAGGCGCCGTCGAACACCAGCTCGTCCTGGCCGCCGACCTGGTTGAGATAGATCAGCGGCAGGCCGCTCTCCACCACGCGGGCGGTCGCCACGTTCAGCCGCACGTCCGCCTTGCCGCGCCAGTAGGGCGAGCCGTTGGGCGAGATCAGCAGCTCGCCGCCGGTCTCGGCCAGACAGTCCACCACCTCCTCGGTCCAGATGTCCTCGCAGATGGGGACGCCCACCCGCACGCCGCGCACCTCGATCGGGCCGGGCAGGGGGCCGGGCGCGAACACGCGCTTCTCGTCGAACACGCCGTAATTCGGCAGGTCCACCTTGTGCCGCACCGCGCGCAGCGCGCCGGCGGCGAGATGGGCGACCGAATTGTGGAGCTTGCCGTCCTCCACGAAGGGCAGGCCGATCAGCACGTCCGGGCCGCCGTCGGCGGTGTCGGCGGCGAGGTCGTCCAGCGCGCGCCGGCAGGCCGCCTGAAAGGCGGGCTTGAGCACCAGATCCTCCGGCGGATAGCCGGCGAGGAACAACTCGGGGAAGACGATCAGGTCCGCCGCCTGCGCCGCCGCTTCGGCCCGGAAGCGGCGGGCGCGCGCGAGGTTGCCCGCGATGTCGCCCACGGTCGGATTCGCCTGGGCGAGCGCGATGCGGAGCGTGTCGGGCGTGCGTGTCTCGGCCATGAACGCCCGTCTAGCGCGGCGCCGCGCCCGCCGCAATCAGGCGTCGCGGCCGCGCCTCAGTTTAGGCGCAGAACCGCCCGCACGGGCTGGAAATCCGCCGGGCCGATCAGGCGACGGTGCCCCACGCGCACGGAATGGAGCATGCCTTCGATCTCCTTCCGCCACCAGTCGAGGAACCCGCGCAACACCGGATAGTCGGGCGCGCGATCGTATTCCTGCCAGACATAGGCCTGCAGCAGACCGGGATGGTCCGGCATGCGGTAGAGGATCTCCGCCGTGGTGAGGCCGAAACCGTCGATCTGCTTGCGGAACTCTTCGGTCGATCGAGTCAGCTCCCGGCGCTCCGGGGCGTCGATCGCAGACGGGGTTTTGGGGGTGACGTCGCATCCGCTCATGTCGCACTCCTTGAGGTGGCGGAGACGCGGTCGTCGTCGCGGCTCCGGACGCCCATTAGGGACGTCTGACGCTTTCATGACAATCCTCGTTCATTAATAATCTGTTAACGGCAAGTTGTTGGCAGTCGTTCGACTTGAGTGCTGCGCTGCAACGACTTCGCAAGGTCTTGTGTGCGGAGGGGCGGGTGACCGCGCCGGCGCCCGCGCCATGATGCGAGGCGTCCCGCCGCAGCCTGATCGCAGGCGCGCTCGCAGCGTCGTTCGAGGCCCGGTCGCACGCCGCGCTCGCGGCGTTTCGGCCGTCGGATTTCGGCGCTGCGTTTGACGGCGTGACGGACGATGGGCCGGCCGATCCGGCCGGCGGCGATCACGCCGCGGAGTGGCGCGAGCCCTGCTCGCCGCGCATCTTGTCGATCTCCTCGGCTGCGAGCGGCCGGGCCATCAGATAGCCCTGCACCTCCTCGCACGCGTCCTGGCGCAGGAGCGCGAGCTGCTCCGCGGTCTCCACCCCTTCGGCGGTGACGGACAGGCCGAGCGCCCGGCCGAGCCCCAGAATGGCCTGCACGATGGCGCGGGCGTCGCCGGTCGCCTGAAGGTCGGCGATGAAGCGCTGGTCGATCTTGATGGCGTCGAAGGGGAAGCTCTTCAGATAGCCGAGCGAGGAGTAGCCGGTGCCGAAGTCGTCCATCGACAGCATCACGCCGAGCGCCTTCAGGTCGGCGAGGATGCGGCCCGAGCGCTCCACGTCCTCCAGCAGCACGCCCTCGGTCAGCTCCAGCTCCAGCCGCTTCGGAGACAGGCCCGTGGCGGCGAGCGTGTCGGAGACGGTCTTCACGAAATCCGCGCTGCGGAACTGGGCCGGCGAGACGTTCACCGACACGCTGAGGTCGGGCCATGTGACGGCCTTCTCGCAGGCCATGCGCAGCACGCGCGCGCCGAGCGGCGCGATCAGGCCGGTCTCCTCCGCGAGCGGGATGAACTCGCCCGGATTGACCAGCCCCCGCTGGGGATGGCGCCAGCGCACCAGCGCCTCCACGCCCCGGAGCCGCATGGTGTCGGCCTCGTAGCGCGGCTGGTACAGCAAGAAGAACTCGTCGCGGTCGAGGCCGCGGCGCATGTCGGCGTCGAGCGCGCGGCGGGTGAGGATGCGCTCGTCCATGTCGGTGGAGAAGAATTTGAAGGTGCCCCGCCCGGCGGCCTTCGCCTGATAGAGCGCAATGTCGGAGAGGCGCAGCAGCTCGTCCGGCGTGGTCGCGTCCTCCGGGGCGAGCGCGATGCCGATCGACAGGCCCACATAAAGGATGGTGTCGTCGATCTCGATCGGCGCGTTCACGGCGTCCTGCAGCCGCCGGCACAGCGCCTCCACGTCGCCCGCGTCGATGCGCGGCACCACCACCGCGAACTCGTCGCCGCCGATGCGCGCCACCAGATCGCCCTCGCGCACCGCGCGGGTCAGCCGCGCCGCGGTCTCCCGCAGCACCCGGTCGCCGACCGGATGGCCGAGCGCGTCGTTCACCGGCTTGAACCGGTCGAGGTCGAGGTAGAGCACGGCGAGCGGCCGGCCGGTCACGAGGTCGGCGGTCAGGCGGCGCGTCAGCATCGCGCGGTTGGGCAGGTCGGTGATCGTGTCGTGGAACGCCTTGCGCTCGGCGTCCTGATAGGCCTCCACCAGCCGGTCGGCGCTGGTCTGGGCCTGGACGGCGGCGCGCGCGGCGTAGCGCAGCGTGACCACGATCAGCAGAATGAGCGCGAGCGCCGCGACGATGAGCCAGGGCGTGAGCTCCTCGATCATCGTCGTGCCGGGGCGGTTCGGCGTCCAGCGCAGGGTGATCACGGCGCCGGGCGCCTCGCCTGCGGTGAAGGACGGTTTCTCCGCGGCGTCGGCCGCGTCCCGCGCCACGCGCAGGTCGGCGACGAGCAGGCTTTCCCCCAGCGTCTTCAGCGTGGCGGGCGTCAGCCGCTCGCCGAAGATCAGCACAGTCGGCGCGCCTGCGGTCGGGCGCACCATGCGGTCGCCGCCGGTGGAGAGCGCGGCGGCGGTGGCCATGACCGGATGGCGGCCGTCCGTCAGCAGCGCCCGCTCGGCCTTCGTCGTGTTGGGAGGCGCGGCGCGGGCGCGCTCGACCAGCGCCATGGCGTCGGGGCCGAGCGCCTGCTCGAGCGACAGGTTCGACGCCACGCCGTCCACCATGCCGTGGACCACGCGGCCATCGGGCCCCACGGCGAAGACGAAGCCGAAGTCGAAGCGCGAGAACAGCGTCGGACCGAGATTGCTCTCGTCATAGGCCCAGGCGCGATTCTGGCGAAGATGCAGGTTCTCGTAGGCGTCGCCCCAGTCGGCGTAATCGGTGAGCAGCCGGTCCTGCGCGTTCCAGCGCGCGTCCCAGGCGGCGCGGGCGAGCACGAGGGACTGCGCCTCCGCCTCGCGGTCCGTGCGGTCGGCGATGCCGTTCAGCGTGGCGTAGGACAGCACGAAGGCCGCGATCAGCATCCCGATGAGCGGGGCCACGGCCTTCCGCCCGAACATCTTCAGGAACTGTGCGGTCGCGTTCGTCATCAATCCTTCCACTGGCCTGTCGGCCGGAGCAGACACGGCCGAAGTAAACGCACGATGTGCCGGCGCATCCTGCGCGCCGTTTTCGCAGCGGACGGTGAACGATAGCTCACCAGAGCATGTTAGCGTCGATCCTTCGACAGCGCGCGGGCGCAGAGCACGTCGAGCAGCGTCACCCCGGCGACCGCCGCGAAGGCCGCCACGGCGACACCGCGTCGGGGGTTGGACCGGCGGAGCGCGGGCGCAAGCGCCGCGAGATCAAGCGCGTCGCCGGCGACCCGCGCCCAGATGACCAGCGGCCGGGCGCGCCGCCAGCCGAACAGGCCGGCCCGCGAGCCCACCTCGCGCACGCCGAGACCTTTCAGGAACTGATGGTTCTGCTTCAGTCCGACGCTGCGCGCCAGCGCGCCCGGCGCCGCGAGCTCGACCGCGGCGAGCCCGAGCGTGACCCAGCCGAGCGCGTTGGTGATGGTCTCGGCCTCGCGGCGGGAGGGGACGGAGGGCAGGGCCATGGCGGATGGGCTCCTTTATAGGATGACGCGGCGTCGCAGGCCTTGAGAGATGGCGCGAAACGGCGGTGCGCCCAGAGCCGTCCAATGTCGTGTCCGTTCGCAGGAACGGATTCCGCATGCCCGCGTTTACACAGCGCGACGGCGCGTAAAACGCGGAGCGACCGTCCTGATGTTTCCCGTCTCCGCCTCAAGAAGGATGACCTGCGATGTCTCCCCTGATCGGCATTCTGATCACCGTGCTGGTGATCTTTCTCGTGCTCTATCTCGTCGGCATGCTTCCGGTGGACGGCCGCGCCAAGCAGATCATCCGCATCATCGTGATCATCATCGGCATCATCTCGCTGCTGAAGTATCTGGCGGTGTTCTGAGCCTGACGTCCTTTCGGACATCCGTGATCTGATCGGGAGGCGGCGCCGCAAGGACGCCGCCTTTCGTGGTTTCTAAGGCTTGCGGGCCGCCGCGGCGTGGCGCACGACGGACGGGCGCCGTTCTAAGCGCGTAAAGGACGATCGAGCCGGCATGACGGACCTGTTCACCATCGGATATGAGGGCGCGACGCCGCGCTCGCTCGCCGACGCGCTTGAGACGGCCGGCGTCGAGGTTCTGGTGGACGTGCGCGCGGTGGCGAACTCCCGCCGGCCGGGCTTCTCGAAACGGGCGCTCGCCGCCGGGCTCGACGAGCGCGGCCTCGGCTACCTTCATCTCCGGGCGCTCGGCACCCCCGCCGACGCCCGCGCCGCCGCCCGCGCCGGCCGGCACGACGAGATGCGCGCCATCTTCGAGACGCATCTGCGCACCGACGCGGCGCAGGAGGAGCTGGCGGGGCTGAGGGAGATCGTCCGCTCGGGCCGAAAGCTGTGCCTGCTCTGCTTCGAGCGCGAGCCGGAGCATTGTCACCGCCAGATGATCGCCGAACGGGTGGAGATGGCCGAGGACGGCGTCGCCATCCGCCATCTGCACGCGCTGCCGGCGACCTTCGTCGGCGATTGACCGGGCGTGATCGCCGGGGTCAGGCGAGGTCGCGCCGGCCCGGCACGAAGGCGTCGAACGCGGCCCAGAACAGGTCGCGCAGCTCGTCCCGCTCCATCAGGATCTCGTGGCGGGCGGCGGAGAGGCGGAGCTTGCCGCCGCCGTGCAGCCGGTCGGCGAAGCGCTCGCTCGCCAGCGGATCGACGATGCGGTCCTGACCGGCGGCCACCACCAGCGTCGGCGTGCGCAGGCGCTCCGGCACGTTGGAGAGCGCCGTCGCCGTCATGGCGCGGAACGCCGCATGGACCCAGCCGACGGTGGGCGAGCCCAGCGCCAGCGACGGGTCCTGCGTGATGAGCGCCACGGAGCGGGCGTAGCGGACGGCGTCGGAGGTGACGCGGTTGCCCTCGAACGGCTTCAGCGCCATCACCCGGTCGGCGCCGCTCGGGATGTAGGAGCCCGAGAAGCCGACCCGCCCGAGCCCGGTGGCGAGCCCGCGGGCGAAGAACTCGGCGCGGGCGAGCGGCAGGCCGATCATCGGCGCCGCCAGCACCATGCGCTCGAACCATTGCGGCTGGCGCAGCGCCAGCGCCACCAGCACCGGCGCGGACATGGAATGCCCGAGCGCGTAATAGGGCGGCGGGCAGTGCGGCAGCACGATTTCCCGCATGAAGGCCTCGGCGTCGAGGCGGTAGTCGCCGAAATCCGCCACATGGCCCTTGAACGGGTTCGACAGCAGACGCGCGGAGCCGCCCTGGCCGCGGAAATCGAAGGTGGCGACGGCGAAGCCCCGCCCCAGCAGGTCGGCGACCGTCTCGCCGTATTTCTCGATGAACTCCGCCCGGCCCTGAAACAGGCAGACCGTGCCCTTCAGCGGCCCTGCGGGCTTCCAGAACGCGCCCCGCAGCACGACGCCGTCGGCGGTCGTGAACAGGCGCGGCGCGGCGGCGTCCGGAAACGGCGCGTCGGGGACGAGCACGAAATCCTCGCGTGCGGCGCGGGGCGGAGGGCCGGCGCGGCGAAGGCGGATCGTCGGCATGGCGGGGTCGCGCGTCTCCTGGCGGGCGGCTCCGCCGTGTGAGAACGGAGCGACCCGCCTGACCTAGCAGAGCGCGCGTTGAAGAGCCACGCCGGGGGCCTTGAAGGCGCGAAATCGGCTTCCTACCTCAGGGTCGTCGCAGGCCAAACGGCTGCGGCGACTTGCAAAAACGGCCCGGCCAGACCGGCGGGCCGCAGCCGATCCATATCGCTTCATTCAAGGATGTGATCCGATGCGCCAGTTTGATCTTTCGCCCCTCTATCGCTCCACCGTCGGCTTCGACCGGCTGTTCTCCCTGCTCGACGGCGTGGCCGGCGGTTCGGACGCCGCGCCCGGCTATCCGCCCTACAACATCGAGCGCACGAGCGAGAACGGCTACCGGGTGACGGTCGCCGTCGCAGGCTTCGCCGAGCCGGACCTCGCGATCGAGGTCAAGGAGAACGCGCTCACCGTGCGCGGCGAGAAGCGCGCCGAAGAGCGCCGCGGCGAGCTTCTGCATCAGGGCATCGCGGCCCGCGCCTTCGAGCGACGCTTCCAGCTCGCCGACCATGTGCAGGTGACCGGCGCGAGCCTCGAGAACGGCCTGCTCCACATCGACCTCGTGCGCGAGGTGCCCGAGGCCAAGAAGCCGCGCGTCATCGCCATCGGCTCCGGTCGGACGCCCGCCGCGATCGACGCCACGGCGCGCGAGCCGGAGCCCGCCGAAGCGGCCTGACGCGCCGCGCCAGGCGACTGCGCCTGCCAAGCGACTGCGCCTTATGTCGGGCGCCCCGGATGTCCGGGGCGCCCTTGTTTTTGGCGCCTGCCTTGGGTTAAGGCGGATGCGGCGCAACAAACGACCGGTCAGCCGCCAAGAGCAATTCCAGATGTTGCGGCAAACGGGCCTCCGGGCTGCATAAAACAGCTTTTGAGCCGTTCTAGACGCTTGTGCCGAAGCTCCAAGTCTGACATGGTGCGGGCGCAATAGGACAGCATGCCTGTCCATTTGCGCGACGGCGGCGTTCCTTATTCACTCAAGAACGGTTCCAGCCCGCGCGCTCCCCGAGAGGGGCGGCGGATCGGAGCCGGTCGCGCAGTCTGCGGAACGCGTCGTCGCCCATCACGGAACGCATCGCTGGACCCGGCTTCCGCCGACCGGCGCCATCATGGGGTTCGCCATGGCCAGAACGATCGAGAACGAGGTTCGTCCTTCCACGCCGCAGGTCGCCGCCGCGACCGATCGCGCCGGCTCGGCGAAAACCATCGTGGTCGACCATGGCCTGCCCAAGGCGCAGGGCCTCTACGACCCCCGCCATGAGAAGGACAGCTGCGGCGTCGGCTTCGTGGCGGACATGAAGGGCCGCAAGAGCCACACCATCATCCAGCACGGCGTGCGCATCCTCGAGAACCTCGAGCACCGCGGCGCGGTGGGCGCGGACCCGCGCGCCGGCGACGGCGCGGGCATGCTGGTGCAGATCCCGCACCGGTTCTTCGCGGCCGAGGCCGAGCGGCTGGGCTTCACGCTGCCCGAGCCCGGCTTCTACGCCGTCGGCCACGTCTTCGCCCCGCGCGAGCCCGCGCTGGTCGAAAACGTCAAGGCGGTGTTCGAGCGCGTGATCGCGCAGGAGGGCCAGACCTTCCTCGGCTGGCGCGAGGTGCCGACCGACAACTCCTCGCTCGGCGAGAGCGTGAAGCCGACCGAGCCGGTGCAGCTTCAGGTGTTCATCGGCCGCTCGCCCTCGATCGAGAGCGAGGACGATTTCGAGCGCAAGCTGTTCATCCTGCGCAAGGTGGTCTCCAACGAGATCTACGGCCAGGACCCGCGCGCCTCGTCCTATTACCCGGTGTCGCTGTCCTGCCGGACCATCGTCTACAAGGGCATGTTCCTGGCCGACCAGCTGTCGGCCTACTATCCGGACCTGAAGGACGAGCGGTTCGAGAGCGCGCTGGCGCTGGTGCATCAGCGCTTCTCCACCAACACCTTCCCGGCCTGGTCGCTGGCCCATCCCTACCGGATGGTCGCCCACAACGGCGAGATCAACACGCTCCGGGGCAACGTGAACTGGATGGCGGCCCGTCAGGCCTCCGTCGACAGCGAGCTCTACGGCAACGACATCTCCAAGCTCTGGCCGATCTCCTATGAGGGCCAGTCCGACACCGCCTGTCTCGACAACGCGCTCGAGTTTCTGGTGCAGGGCGGCTACAGCCTCGTCCACGCCATGATGGTGCTGGTGCCCGAGGCCTGGGCCGGCAACCCGCTGATGGACGAACAGCGCCGCGCCTTCTACGAGTACCACGCCGCTGTGATGGAGCCGTGGGACGGGCCGGCGGCGGTCGCCTTCACCGACGGCCGCCAGATCGGCGCCACGCTCGACCGCAACGGCCTGCGCCCGGCGCGCTGGTACGTCACCGACGACGACCTCGTGGTCATGGCGTCGGAGATGGGCGTGCTGCCGTTCCCCGAGCACAAGATCGTGCGGAAGTGGCGGCTGCAGCCGGGCCGCATGCTGCTGATCGACATGGCCGAGGGCCGCATCGTCTCCGACGAGGAGATCAAGGCGAGCCTGACCCAGGCGCGGCCCTATCGGGAGTGGCTGGCCAAGACCCAGCTTGTGCTGGAGGACCTGCCGGACGCTCCGCCGCCGCGGCCGCGCCGGGAGGCGAGCCTGCTCGACCGCCAGCAGGCCTTCGGCTACAGCCAGGAGGACATCAAGCTGCTGATGGCCCCCATGGCGACCACCGGCCAGGAGGCTGTTGGCTCCATGGGCACGGACACGCCGCTGTCCGCGCTCTCCACGCGCTCCAAGCTGCTCTACACCTACTTCAAGCAGAACTTCGCCCAGGTCACCAACCCGCCGATCGACCCGATCCGCGAGGAGCTGGTGATGAGCCTCGTGTCCTTCATCGGGCCGCGGCCGAACCTGTTCGACCTCGACGGCTCGTCGAAGAAGAAGCGGCTCGAGGTGCGCCAGCCGATCCTCACCAACGAGGATCTGGAGAAGATCCGCGCCATCGACGATCTGGCCGAAAGCCATTTCCAGACCCGCACGCTCGACACCACCTACCCGGCCGAGAAGGGCGCGGCCGGCATGGAGGACGCGATCGAGCGGCTGTGCGAGCGCGCGGTCGCGGCGGTCAGCGGCGGCTTCAACATCGTGGTGCTGTCCGACCGGCTGATCGGCCCCGGCCGCATCGCCATTCCCGCCGCGCTCGCCACCGCCGCCGTGCATCACCATCTCATCCGCCGGGGCCTGCGCACCTCGGTCGGCCTCGTGGTGGAGAGCGGCGAGCCGCGCGAGATCCATCACTTCGCGGTGCTGGCGGGCTACGGCGCCGAGGCGATCAACCCCTATCTCGCCTTCGAGACGCTGGACTCGATGCACTCCGCGCTCGACTTCCCCGAGCGGGTCGACGCCCGCGAGGTGCGGCAGCGCTACATCAAGTCGATCGGCAAGGGCCTGCTGAAGGTGATGTCCAAGATGGGCATCTCCACCTACCAGTCCTATTGCGGCGCGCAGATCTTCGACGCGGTCGGCCTGTCCGCCGCCTTCGTGGAGAAGTACTTCACCGGCACGGCGACCCCGGTCGGCGGCGTCGGGCTGGCGGAGGTCGCGGAAGAGACCGTGCGCCGGCATCTGGTCGCCTTCTCCGACGTGCCGGTGCTGCGCTCGGCGCTCGACGTCGGCGGCGAGTACGCCTACCGCATCCGCGGCGAGGACCACGCCTGGACGCCGGAGACGGTGGCCGACCTGCAGCACGCGGTGCGCACGCAGTCCTACGAGAAGTACGAGGACTTCGCCAAGGAGATGAACGACCAGGCGGAGCGTCTGCTGACGCTGCGCGGGCTGTTCCGCGTCCGCACCGCCAAGGAGCGCGGCCGCGAGCCGATCGCGCTGCATCAGGTGGAGCCGGCCTCGGAGATCGTGAAGCGCTTCGTCACCGGCGCCATGTCCTTCGGCTCCATCAGCCGCGAGGCCCATGAGACGCTGGCGATCGCCATGAACCGCATCGGCGGCCGGTCGAACACCGGCGAGGGCGGCGAGGAGCCGGAGCGCTTCACGCCGCTGCCGAACGGCGACAGCAAGCGCTCGTCCATCAAGCAGGTGGCCTCCGGCCGCTTCGGCGTCACCACCGAATATCTGGTGAACGCCGACGTCATCCAGATCAAGGTGGCGCAGGGCGCGAAGCCCGGCGAAGGCGGCCAGCTGCCCGGCCACAAGGTGGACGCGGCCATCGCCAAGGTGCGCCGCTCCACGCCGGGCGTCGGCCTGATCTCGCCGCCGCCGCACCACGACATCTACTCGATCGAGGATCTGGCGCAGCTCATCTACGACCTGAAGAACGTCAACCCGACGTCCGACGTGTCGGTGAAGCTCGTCTCGGAGGTCGGCGTGGGCACGGTCGCGGCGGGCGTCGCCAAGGCGCGCGCGGACCACATCACCATCTCCGGCTTCGAGGGCGGCACCGGCGCGAGCCCGCTGACCTCGCTGAAGCACGCGGGCGGACCCTGGGAGATCGGCCTCGCCGAGACCCAGCAGACGCTCGTCATGAACAAGCTGCGTGGCCGGGTGCGGCTGCAGGTGGACGGCGGCCTGCGCACGGGCCGCGACGTGATCGTCGGCGCGCTGCTCGGAGCGGACGAGTTCGGCTTCTCCACCGCGCCGCTGATCGCGGCCGGCTGCCTGATGATGCGCAAGTGCCACCTCAACACCTGCCCGGTGGGCATCGCCACCCAGGACCCGGTGCTGCGCAAGCGCTTCAAGGGCACGCCCGAGAACGTGGTGGACTACCTGTTCTTCGTGGCCGAGGAGGCGCGTCGCCTGCTCGCCGAGATGGGCTTCGCCACGCTGGACGAGGTGATCGGACGGTCCGACCTGCTCGACAAGCGCGAGGCCATCGGCCACTGGAAGGCGCGCGGGCTCGATTTCGGCAAGCTGTTCGCCAAGCCCCAGGTGGCGTCCGACGTGGCCGTCCGCCACGCCGAGGTGCAGGACCACCATCTGGAGAGCGTGCTCGACCGCGACCTGATCGAGGCGGCCAAGCCCGCGCTCGAGGGCGCCGAGGCGGTGACGATCGAGCGTGAGATCCGCAGCCGCAACCGCTCCGCGGGCGCCATGCTCTCGGGCGCGGTGGCCAAGGCCTATGGCGCGGCCGGCCTGCCGGACGACACCATCACGGTGAAGCTGACCGGCACCGCCGGCCAGAGCTTCGGCGCGTTCCTGGCCGCGGGCGTCACCTTTGAGCTCACGGGCGAGGCCAACGACTACGTGGGCAAGGGCCTGTCGGGCGGGCGGATCATCATCCGTCCGGCGGCGGACGCCGGCGTCGTGGCGGAGGAGTCGATCATCGTCGGCAACACCGTGCTCTACGGCGCGATCGAGGGCGAATGCTACTTCCGCGGCGTCGCGGGCGAGCGCTTCGCGGTCCGCAACTCCGGCGCGGTCGCCGTCGTCGAGGGCGCGGGCGACCACGGCTGCGAGTACATGACCGGCGGCGTGGTGGTGGTGCTCGGCAAGACCGGGCGCAACTTCGCGGCCGGCATGTCCGGCGGCGTGGCCTATGTGCTCGACGAGGCCGGCGACTTCGCCGCGCGCTGCAACCTGTCGATGGTCGATCTGGAGCCGGTGCCGGAGGAGGAGGATCTCATGCGCGAGATCCATCACCACGGCGGCGATCTGGAGTTCAAGGGCCGCATCCAGGTGGACCCGGACATGACGCGCCACGACGAGGAGCGGCTGAAGCAGCTCATCGCCGCGCACATGACCCACACCGGATCGACCCGCGCCAAGGCGATCCTCGACGACTGGGCGAGCTATCGCGACAAGTTCGTCAAGGTGATGCCGGTCGAGTACCGCCGCGCCCTCCGGGAGATGGAGAAAGCGCGGGCCCTGCAGGCGGCGGAGTGATCCGCGCCGCGTCACGCGACATCGTGGCCCCGGACGACCGCTAAGGCTCGCTCCGGGGCCGTCATCAGGATAAAGCTCCGTTCAAGGCAAGGTTCCGGCGGCCCCGCGCGAAGCGGCGCCCCGGCCGGAACGCCGCGGCGGGCGCGCTAGCGACAAGGGCCTCCCCCGGGAGGAGACCAGACGATGGGCAAGGTCACAGGGTTTCTCGAGATCGACCGGCAGGAGCCGCGCTACCAGCCGGCGTCCGACCGCATCCGCCACTACCGTGAGTTCACGCTGCCGCTGAGCGACGGCGAGGTCGAGAAGCAGGCCGCGCGCTGCATGGATTGCGGCATTCCGTTCTGCCACGGCCCGCAGGGCTGTCCGGTGAACAACCAGATCCCGGACTGGAACGACCTCGTCTATCACGACGACTGGGAGGAGGCGGCGCGCAACCTGCACTCCACCAACAACTTCCCCGAATTCACCGGCCGCATCTGCCCCGCGCCCTGCGAGGAGGCCTGCACCCTCAACCTCGAGAACATCCCGGTCGCCATCAAGACCGTGGAGCAGGCGATCGCGGACAAGGCCTGGGCCAGCGGCTGGATCAAGCCCGAGCCGGCGGACGAGAAGACCGGCCGCTCGGTCGCCGTGGTGGGCTCGGGCCCGGCCGGCCTCGCCGCCGCCCAGCAACTCGCCCGCGCGGGCCACGACGTCCATGTCTACGAGCGCGAGCCCAAGGCCGGCGGCCTGCTGCGCTACGGCATTCCGGACTTCAAGATGGAGAAGAGCCACATCGACCGCCGCGTGGCGCAGATGGAGGCCGAGGGCGTCGCCTTCCATTACGGCGTGAACGTCGGCCGCGACGTCGAGGTGTCCGAGCTCACGACCCGGCACGACGCGGTGCTGTTCGCCGGCGGCGCCGAGAAGCCGCGCGATCCGCGGCTGCCGGGCCAGGACCTCAAGGGCGTGCATTACGCCATGCCCTATCTGGTGCAGCAGAACCGCCGTAACGGCTTCGAGAACGACATTCCGGAAGAGACGGTCGAGGCCTCGGCCAAGCACGTGGTCGTCATCGGCGGCGGCGACACCGCCTCCGACTGCGTCGGCACCGCCTTCCGACAGGGCGCGATCGCGGTGACGCAGCTCGACATCCGCCCCGTGCCGCCGAAGATCGAAGACAAGCTGCTGACCTGGCCCTACTGGCCGATCAAGTTCCGCACCTCGTCCTCCCAGGCCGAAGGCGCGGAGCGCGAGTTCGCGGCGGTGACGCTCGGCATCGAGGGCAAGAACGGCAAGGTCGTCGGCGTGAAGTGCGCCCGCGCCGACGCCAAGCGCCAGCCGATCCCGGGCACGGAGTTCGTCATCAAGGCGGATCTGGTGTTCATCGCGCTCGGCTTCGTCAGCCCGCTCCATGAGGGGCTGGTGGAGCAGTCGGGCGTGGCGCTGGACAAGCGCGGCAACGTGCTGGCCGACGAGCAGAACTACGTCACCTCGAACCCCAAGGTGTTCGCCGCCGGCGACATGCGCCGGGGCCAGTCGCTGGTGGTGTGGGCGATCCGCGAAGGCCGTCAGGCGGCCCACGCCATCGACGCCTATCTGATGGGCTCCAGCGCGCTGCCGCGCTGACGGCCTTTCACCCGTTCGGAACGCCAAAACGCCCGGTCGCCACGGCCGGGCGTTTTTTCATGTTCGGGGGAGCGTGGCGCGCCGCTCACGCCTCCTTAAGGCGGCGCGCGCCAAGCTTGCGTCCATGTCCGAGCACGCCGCCACGACCGCCTTCGCCCCCGGCGCCGCCGACACGCGCGCGGCGGTCGCGGAGTGGCTGAGCCATCTCGCCGCCGAGCGCCGCATGTCGCCCAAGACCGTCGAGGCCTATGGCCGGGACGTGCGCGACCTGCTGGTCTTCCTCACCCGCCATCTCGGGACGCCGCCGTCGGTCGCGGACGTGGTCGGCCTCGCGCCGCGGGACGTGCGGGCCTATCTCGCCGCGCGGCGGGCGGACGGGCTGGTCAGCCGCTCGCTGATGCGGGCGCTGGCGGCGGCGCGCTCCTTCACGCGCTTTCTCGCCCGCACCGGGCGCGG
>NZ_JBHTMX010000060.1:0-15559 GCF_042679725.1 Methylopila musalis | reverse complement strand
CGGCGACGGCGCGGTCGCGGTCGCGAGCCTGCTGCTGGTCGGGCCCCAATCCGAGGCGCGGCTCGCGCCCTTGCGCGCGGCGCTCGATCCCGCGGAGGTGGAATGGGGCGCCAGCGCCTTCGACGGTTGCGTGGCGGCGCGCTTCGTGGCTCGCTCGGCGCCGGCTCTGCGGCGCGCTCTGGGCCGCGCCGTCGAAAGCCTGTCCGGGCGCCGCCCGCCCCGCCTGTTCGCGTTCTAGCCGCCGAGGATGATCCCGCGATGAACCTGACCCCCCGCGAAAAGGACAAGCTGCTGATCAGCATGGCCGCCCTGGTGGCGCGGCGGCGGCTGGAGCGCGGGGTGAAGCTCAACCACCCGGAAGCGGTGGCGCTGATCGCGGATTTCGTGGTGGAGGGCGCCCGCGACGGCCGCTCCGTCTCCGACCTCATGGCCGCCGGCGCGAAGGTGCTGACCCGCGAGCAGGTGATGGAGGGCGTGCCCGAGATGATCCACGACGTGCAGGTGGAGGCGACCTTCCCGGACGGCACCAAGCTCGTCACCGTCCACCAGCCGATCCGCTGAGGAACGCCGCATGATCCCCGGAGAGATCTTTCCCGCCGACGGCGACATCGAGCTCAACGCCGGCGCGCGGGCGGTGACGCTGGAGGTGGCGAACACCGGCGACCGGCCGGTGCAGGTGGGCAGCCACTATCATTTCGCCGAGACCAACGCCGCGCTCGCCTTCGACCGCGCCGCCGCCCGCGGCCTGCGGCTCGACATCGCCGCCGGCACGGCGGTGCGGTTCGAGCCCGGCCAGAGCCGGGAGGTCACGCTGGTGCCCTTCGCCGGCGACCGGAAGGTGTTCGGCTTCCGCGGCGATGTGATGGGGTCGTTGTGACCGCCGTTTCCTCCCGCCGCCATCGCTGACGCTCACAACGGGACCGCGCCCATGCCCGCCAGGATTTCCCGCTCCGCCTATGCCGACATGTTCGGGCCGACCGTCGGCGACCGCCTGCGGCTCGCCGACACCGAACTGATCGTCGAGGTGGAGAAGGACTTCACCACCTATGGCGAGGAGGTGAAGTTCGGCGGCGGCAAGGTGATCCGCGACGGCATGGGCCAGTCGCAGGCGAGCCGGGCGCAGGGCGCGGTGGACACCGTGATCACCAACGCGCTGATCATCGACCATTCCGGGATCGTGAAGGCGGATGTGGGCCTGAAGGACGGGCGCATCGCGAAGATCGGCAAGGCCGGCAATCCGGACGTGCAGCCGGGCGTCGACATCGTGGTCGGGCCGGGCACCGAGGTGATCGCGGGCGAGGGCAAGATCCTCACCGCCGGTCTGATCGACGCCCACATCCATTTCATCTGCCCCCAGCAGGTGGACGACGCGCTGTGCTCCGGCGTCACCACCATGATCGGCGGCGGCACGGGGCCCGCCACCGGCACGGCGGCCACCACCTGCACGCCGGGGCCGTGGCATCTGGCGCGGATGATCGAGGCCGCCGAGGCGCTGCCGGTGAACCTGCTGTTCGCGGGCAAGGGCAACGCCTCGCTGCCCGCCGCGCTGGAAGAGCAGATTCTCGGCGGGGCCGCCGCCCTCAAGCTGCACGAGGACTGGGGCACCACGCCCGCCGCCATCGACTGCTGCCTCTCGGTCGCGGACGAACTCGACGTGCAGGTGATGATCCACACCGACACGCTGAACGAGAGCGGCTTCGTGGAAGACACCGTCGGCGCCTTCCGGGGCCGCACCATCCACGCCTTCCACACCGAAGGCGCGGGCGGCGGCCACGCGCCGGACATCATCAAGGTGGCGGGGCTGAAAAACGTCATCCCGTCCTCCACCAACCCGACCCGGCCTTACACGGTGAACACGCTGGACGAGCATCTCGACATGCTCATGGTGTGCCACCACCTCGACGCCTCCATCGCCGAGGACGTGGCCTTCGCCGAGAGCCGCATCCGCAAGGAGACGATCGCGGCCGAGGACATCCTGCACGACCTCGGCGCGCTCTCCATCATCTCGTCCGACAGCCAGGCCATGGGCCGGGTGGGCGAGGTGGGGCTGCGCACCTTCCAGACCGCGCACAAGATGAAGGTCCAGCGCGGGCGGCTGAAGGAGGAGAGCGGCGACAACGACAACCTGCGCGTGCGCCGCTACATCGCCAAAGTTACCATCAACCCCGCCATCGCCCACGGGATCTCGCCCCATGTGGGCTCGGTCACGGAGGGCAAGCTCGCCGATCTGGTGCTGTGGTCGCCGGCCTTCTTCATGGTGAAGCCGGATCTGGTGCTGAAGATGGGGGTCATCGTCATGGCGCCCATGGGCGACCCCAACGCCTCCATCCCCACTCCGCAGCCGGTGCATTACCGGCCCATGTTCGGCGCGCTCGGCCGCTCGCTGCTGAAATCCTCCGTCACCTTCGTCAGCCAGGCGGCGCTGGACGCGGGGCTGAAGCAGAAGCTTGGGCTGACGCGCGAACTCGTGGCTGTCTCCAACACCCGCGGCGGGATATCCAAGGCGAGCATGATTCTGAACGACGCCACGCCGGTGATCGAGGTCGATCCCGAAACCTACGACGTGCGCGCCGACGGGGAGCTTCTCACATGCGAACCGGCCGACGTGCTGCCCATGGCCCAGCGCTACTTCCTGTTCTGAAGGTCGGTCTGATCCACCGGCTCCTGCGTCATGCCCGAGCTTGTCTCGGGCATCCACGACGTGAGCGCTGGGGCAGTCGGCATGCGGACAGTCGTGGATGCCCGGCGTTCGCCGGGCATGACGGCTTTCCGGCAAAGTCTTCGATGCCAGCCACGCGGTCTCTGACAAAGGTGGCGGCCGTCTTCCTCGGGCTTCTCACTTTCGTTTCCCCTGCCACGGCGCAGGAGTTTCCGGCCGCCCAACGGCCTGCGGTCGAAGCCTCGTTCCAGAGCTGGCTGAGGAGCGCCGTGCTGCCCGCCGCGCGCAAGGCGGGCGTGGGCGAGCGCGCCTTCGACGAGGCCTTCGCCGGCGTGACGCTGGACTGGTCGCTGCCCGATCTCGCGCCTCCCGGCGCGCCGAAGCATCAGGGGCCGCAGCGCCAGCCGGAGTTCTCCGACCCTGCGCGCTATGTGGCGGAGGCGAACCTCGCCGGGCTGATCCCGGAGGGGCGCAAGCGCCTCGCGGCGGACGCCCGCGCCTTCGCGGAAGCCGAGAAACGCTACGGCGTGCCGAAGGAGATCGTGGCCGCCATCTGGGCGCGGGAGTCCCGCTACGGCTCGGTTCCGATCCGGGGCGACGCCATCCGCAATCTCGCCACCCAGAGCTTCATGGGCGCGCGCAAGGAGCGGTTCTTCCCCGAGCTGATCGCGGCGCTGAAGATCCTCGACGGCGATCATCTGACCCGCGCCGAGATGAAGAGCTCCTGGGCCGGCGCCATGGGGCAGCCGCAGTTCCTGCCGTCCAAATTCCTCGAAAACGCGGTCGATCTGGACGGTGACGGCCGGCGCGACATCTGGCGCTCCAACGCCGACACCATCGGCTCCATCGCTCATTACATGCAGGTTCACGGCTGGACGCGCGGGCGCGCCTGGGGCGGGGAGGCCAGCGTGCCGGCTTCCGTCTCCTGCACGCTGGAGGGGCCGGACCAGGGCCTCGCGCTCGGCGAATGGCGCCGGCTCGGCGTGCGCCGGATCGATGGCGGCGACCTGCCGGGGGAGGCGGGGCGCAAGACATTCCTGCTGGCGCCGGCGGGCCGGGCGGGGCCGATGTTCATCGTCTCCGAGAACTTCTACGCCATCAAGCAGTACAACGAGTCCGACCTCTACGCCCTGTTCGTGGCCCATCTGGCGGACCGCTACGGCCAGGGCGGCCCCATCCGCGGCGCGTGGCATGCGGCGGCCAAGGGCTTCGACCGGGCGGACGTGGCGGCCATGCAGCTTCGGCTGCAGACGCGCGGCTACGACGTGGGCAAGCCCGACGGGCTGGTCGGGTTTCGCACCCGCGTCGCCATCGGCCGCTGGCAGGAGGCGAGGGGGCTCGCGCCCACTTGCTGGCCGGACGCGGAGACCGTGCGCTCCGCCGGGCGCTGAGACGGACCGCGCTCAGGCGGCCTCGAGCCGCCGGCGGAAGTGATCGCCGAGCGCGGCGAAGAACAGCCGCTGGCTGTGAAGCTCCGCCTCGCTCGGCTGGCCGCGCTTGGCCTCGTCGGGGGCGGCGAGCGCGATGGTCGCGGCGTCGAGCCGCTCGATCAGCGCGGTGAGGTAGCGCGCGGCGTTCACGGTCGGGGAATCGATCAGGCCCTCCAGCCGCTCCGCCAGCGCCGTCACGCGCTCGTCCAGGTCCGGGCCGCCCTCGGCGGCGTAGGCCGCGGCCTCCCCCGCCGCGATCTCCATGATCTCGCCAACGCTGATCGTCGTCATCGCCGCGCTCCACATTCGTGTTGTCGGTCGCTCAGAACCCAATCCGGTCTTGGTTGACGAAGCGTTAACGCTGACGGCCGCCGCCCGGCTCCCAGTCTGGAATTGGATCGGTCACAAACACCCCGCGGCTTCGTGACGTGCGTGTGAGCCGGGCCGCGGCTAGCCTCCCCTCATCGCTTCGGGATCGCTGGACACGGGCTCGATGGCGATCAGCCCGCCCGGCTCCGCCGCGGCGGGCTTTTTTCGTCCGCCCTGTCTCACAACATCGCAGATCGAACCGACCGCCCGCGAATCCGCCGGGCGGGCGGGGCCCCGCGCGCCCGGATCAGACGGCGCCGGTCACATGCCTGTCAGCGCGCGGAAACGCGCTCCGCGAACCGTCGCGGGGAACTGCGTCAAGCGGCTGGAAAAAGTGGAGGCCACGCCCGGAATCGAACCGGGATACAAGGATTTGCAGTCCTCTGCGTAACCATTCCGCCACGTGGCCTCGGGCTGTGCGAAGGAGTGGGCGGATCGAGCGCCCGAAACGGCTTCGCGGAACGGCGCGCCCTCCATAGCGCGGGGGCGGGGGCTCCGCAACTCGCGAGTACGCCATGTTCTTGCCAGCGGCCCGGCGGTGGCGCAGAACAGAGCGCGACGGCGCGCCAAGCCGTTTGCGACGTGAGGATGACGGAAATGACGGAGTTCGAGCGCCTGCGCACCGGCATGGTCGATGGCCAGATTCGCGTGGCCGACGTGACCGATCGTCGTGTGCTCGCCGCCTTTCTGGCTGTGGAGCGCGAGCGTTTCGTGCCCGCCGACCGGCGCGACATCGCCTATCTCGACGTCCGCACGCCGCTCGGGGGCGGGCGCGCCATGGTGGAGCCGATGATTCTCGCCAAGCTGGTGCAGCTTGCGGACCCGAAGGAGGGCGAGCGCGTGCTGGTGGTGGGCGCGGGCCTCGGCTATTCGGCCGCCATCTTCGCCCGTCTGGCGGGCTCGGTGGTCGCGCTGGAGGAGGCGCCGTTCGCCGACGCCGCCCGGCAGGCGCTCGCTGGCGTGGACCGCGTGAGCGTGGTCGAGGGCGGGCTCGCCGCCGGCGCGCCGGGCGAGGGGCCTTACGACATCATCTTCTTCGACGGCGCGGTGTTCGAGGGGCTGGACGCGTTCGCGTCCCAGCTTGCCCCGAACGGCCGCATCGTGGCGCCCGCGGGCCGCGCCCGGCCGACCAAGGCCACCGTGTTCCGCGTGACCGGGGCCGAGCTGACCGGCGTCGCAGCCTTCGACGCCGCCGCGCCCACCCTGCCCGGCTTCGAGCCGGTGGAGGCGTTCGCGCTTTAAGGCGCCTGTGGCGCCGTTGCGCCACCTGTTCGCCATTTGTGGACAAATGACAAGCGGGCGGCTTTCCCGTCATGGGTAAGCCGTTAGGATGCCTCCGGGACGCGTCATGCAGGCCGAAACGGGAAATTCCGGCGGCGGCATTCGAAATCCGGTGAGTATCATGTCGACGAGCGAAGCCTCTCGCCGCAGGCGCCTAGCGCTTGGCCTGTCCGCAGTGGCCTTCGGCGCCGCTCTTTCGGTCGGCTGGGCGGGCGGCGCTGCGGCCCAGACGCTGGAAAGCGCGCTGTCGCGCGCCTACGGTTCGAACCCGACGCTGAACGCCCAGCGGGCGCAGGTGCGCGCGGTGGACGAACAGGTTCCGCAGGCGCTGTCGGGCTATCGCCCCATCGTCTCCGCGACCGTGGACGCCGGGGCCCAGCGCTCCCGCGTCAAGGCCGAGACCTCGACGGGGTTCGGGACCACGACCACCGTCACGCAGAGCGAGACCACCTATCCGCGCGGCGCCGGCGTCGCGGTGCAGCAGAACGTCTTCAACGGCTTCCAGACCCGGAACTCCGTCCGCACCGCGGAATCGAACATTCTCGGCGCACGCGAGACGCTGCGGAACGCCGAGCAGAACGTGCTGTTCGACGCCGCCCAGGCCTTTATGGACGTGCTGCGGGACTTCGCGATCCTCGACGTGCGCCGCAACAACGTGCAGGTGCTGGAGGAGGAGCTGCGCGCCGCGCGCGAGCGCTTCCAGGTGGGCGAGGTGACGCGCACCGACACCGCGCAGGCGGAGGCCGCGCTGCAGGGCGCGCGCTCCGAGGTGAGCGCGGCGGAGTCCCAGCTCAACACCAGCCGCGCCACCTACCGCCAGATCGTGGGCGAGGACATCTCCCGCCCCCGCACCGCGCGCTCGGTGGACAAGCTGCTGCCGAAGTCGCTGCCGCAGGCCATCGGCCTCAGCCAGGCTCAGCACCCGGCCATCCGCGCCGCCTTCCACGGCGTGGACGCCGCCACGCTCCAGATCCGGGTCGTCGAGGGGCAGCTTCTGCCCTCGCTCAATCTGGAGGCCTCGTTCCAGCGCCGCTACGACGAGAGCTCGTACAAGAACATCACCGCGGGCTCAGTGGTCGGCCGGCTGACGATCCCGATCTACGAGGGCGGCTCGGTCTATTCGCAGGCCCGTCAGGCCAAGGAGACCGCGGGCCAGCGCCGGCTCGAGGCCGACGTGGCGCGCGATCAGGTGCGGCAGGCGGTGGTCTCCGCCTGGGGGCAGGTGCAGGGCGCGACCGCGCAGATCACCGCCGCCCAAGCCCAGATCGAGGCGTCGCAAACCGCCCTGAACGGCGTGCGCGAGGAGGCCAAGGTCGGCCAGCGCACCACGCTCGACGTGCTCAACCAGCAGCAGTTCCTGCTGAACGCGCGTCAGGCGCTGATCGTCGCCCAGCGCGACCGGGTGGTCGCCTCCTACGCGCTGCTGTCGGCGGTGGGCTGGCTCTCCGCCGACCGTCTCGGCCTGAAGGTCGTCCGCTACGATCCGAACGTCCATTACGATCAGGTGCGCGACAAGTGGATCGGCCTGCGCACCCCGGACGGCCGCTGACGTCAGGTGTGGGCGAGCCGCGTCCTCCGCTTGTCCGCGGGGGCGTGGAGGCGCGATACTCCGCGGCGGACGGGAACGGCGTCCGGCGCCGATTCGTAACCGGCTGCGCCGGCGTTCCCGGCGGCGAGCGGAGACACAATGAGCAACACCGCGAGGGCGCATGAGCCGACGATGGAGGAGATTCTGGCCTCCATCCGGCGCATCATCTCCGACGACGAACCCAACGCCGGCGCCAGGGAGACGACTGCCGTGAAGTCTGCGGAGAAGCTGGAGCCCAAGGCGTCGCTGGGGCAGGACGACATCGACGCCATGCTGGCGTCCTTCGACGAGCCCGCCGCGCCCGAGCCGGAGAAGCCCGAGCTGCGCCGGTTCGACGGCCCGACGCGCGCCGGCGGCCGCATCGAACTCGATCACGACGTGGACGTGTTCGAGCTGACCGACGACATGTCGGCCGAACCCGCGCCGCAGGTGCAGGATCTCGCGCCCCCGCCGCCTCCCCCGTCCTCGGGGCAGGACCGGCTGCTGTCGCAGGCGACCGATCAGGCGGTGAGCGCGGCCTTCGGCTCGCTCGCCAACACGATCCTGTCCAACAACGGGCGCACGATCGACGATCTGGTGAAGGAGATGCTGCGTCCGCTGCTCAAGAGCTGGCTGGACGACAATCTGCCCTCGCTGGTGGAGCGGCTGGTGCGGCAGGAGATCGAGCGCGTCGCCCGCGGCGGCCGCTGATCCGCCGATTCCCATGACGGAAGAGAACGGCGCGCTCGTCATCCGGCGCGCCGACGCCTCCGACGGCGACGCCATCTGGGACGTCATCCGGCCGACCCTGCGCGCGGGCGAGACCTACGCGCTGCCACGCGACATATCCAAAGCCGAGGCGCTCGCCCTCTGGCTCGCCCCCGACCGCGAGACCTATCTCGCGGAGGACGGCGGCCGGGCGCTCGGCGTCTCCTATCTCCGGGCGAACCAGGGCGGCGGCGGCGCGCATGTGGCGAATTGCGGCTACGTGACCGCGCCCGAAGCTGTCGGCCGGGGCGTCGCCCGCGCGCTCTGCGCCCACTCGCTGGCGCGCGCCCGGTACCGGGGCTTCCGCGCCATGCAGTTCAACTTCGTGGTCAGCACCAACGACCGCGCGGTGCGCCTGTGGCGCTCCTTCGGCTTCGACACGGTCGGCGTGCTGCCGGACGCCTTCGAGCACCCGACGCTCGGCGTCGTGGACGCGCTGGTGATGCACCGGCGGCTCTGATCGGCCCGCGCGGAGCGGCGTCGACCTTCCTTTGCTTCGTCCTCAAAACGCAAAAGGCCGGCCCCGCGAGGAGGCCGGCCTTCGATCGTGTCGCCCGTGCAGTCGGGCGGATCAGTACTTGGTGGCGAGCACCGGGGCGGCGTCGGCGCCGAACTTCAGGTTCAGGCCCACATAGAGCGACAGCGGACGCGCCGGGGTGATGGAGCGCGGGTCGGTGAGCTCCAGGAAGCTGATGTCGTCGGTCTCGAAGAAGGTCGCGTTGGTGGCGTACTTCTTGTTGAACAGGTTCTTCACGCCGCCGAACACGCGCAGCGCCTCGGTGACCTGGTAGGACGTGTTCAGGTTGAACACCGCATAGCCGGCGAGCTTCGGGTTCGAGTTGTTCTCGTCGCCGAGATAGTACTGGCCGCTCATCACGGTGGCGTCCATGCCGACCGTCCACTTCGGCGTGACGCGATAGGCGGCGCCGAACTTGAACTGATGGTCCGGGATGCCCGTCAGCCGGTCGCCCTTCTTCACATGGATCTCGCCGTCGCGAAGATCGTCGGCGGCCGCCGCCGCGACGGCGACGCGATCGTCATCATCGTCGTCGTCTTCGCCATAGCCTTCGGAGTTCGGGTTGTTGGGCGAGGCGAGGTTGATGGCCTTGCGGAAGGTCGCGTCCACATAGGCGTAGTTGGCGTAGACCGCCCAGGCCTCGGTCGCGAACTGGGCCGAGAGCTCCACGCCCTGCCGGCGGGTCTTGCCGACGTTGGCGAAGTAGCCGCGGCCGGCGATGTTGCTCGGGACGTTGAGGATGTCGTCCTTGTTGTTGGCCTGATAGAGGCCCGCACTCCAGTTCAGCACGCCGCCGGCGACGTCGAGCTTGCCGCGCACGCCTACCTCGCCGGTGCGGGTGACGACCTGATCCAGCGGGGGATCGGACACCAGCGTGGATTCGAGCGGGCAGGGGATGTCCGGGTTCGAGCAGCCGAGCTCCAGCGCGGTCGGGGCGCGGTTCGTCTCCGAATAGGAGGCGTAGCCGGTGATGGCGGGCGTGAACTTGTAGGTCAGGCCCGCCATGGGGTTGAAGCGCTGGAAGGTGTGCTTGCCGTCCAGGTTGGGGCCGAACCGGTTTCCGTCCTCGTCCTGCGGGAAGTACGGGCTCTTGTCGTTGATGATGAGCCGGGCGTAGTTCCAGCGCGCGCCGATGGTGGCGGAGAGCTGCTCGGTCAGGTCGAGCGTGTTGATCGCGTAAAGACCCACATAGTGGTTCTTGGCGGTCAGATCGACCGGCAGGATGCCGCCGGGAATGGTGGTGTAGTAGAAGTCGCCGGTCCCGATGCACTGCAGGTTTTCGGGGATGATGCAGAGCTCGCTCCAGCCGCGGAAATCGGTCTTGCCGAAGTCGTAGGCGCCGCCGACCACGAAGTGGTTCTTGCGGCCGAAGATCTCACTGTCGTTGGTGGCCTGCAGCGTGCCGCCGGCCCCCGTGGTGCGGATGGCGGAGCGCTCGATCGAGCCCGGCGTGTTGCCGGCGACGAAGTCGTCCGCGTCCAGCGGGAAGCCCGGGTTGGTCACGGGCCGGCCGGTGACGCGGTCGCGCACGATCAGGCGGGGATCGCCCTCCTCCGCGCCGAAGTCGTCCGCTTCGAGGCAGAGCTTGGTGGGATCGTCCTCGCAAACGCGGATGTCGGTGTCGTTGCCGTCCACGCGGTCGGAGGTGTAGCGGCGGTAATAGGCGTTGGCCTGCAGGGACCAGGCGTCGGTCACCTGGAACTTGCCCTGCAGGTTCAGCAGGCCCATCTGGTTTTCGTTGATCTGGTCGCCGGTGTAGACGTTGCGGCGGCGCTCATCCAGCAGCTGGAACGGGGTGGGGCCCACCACGCCGAGCTTGGAGTCCGAGTACGAGAAGTTAAAGTGGATCTCGGCGTTCTCGTTGCGGTAGCCGATGTCGCCGAAGGCGCGCTTGTAGTTGGAGGCCGAGAAGTCGCGCCAGCCGCCGTCCTTGCCGCCCTCGATGGCGAGGTAGCCCGCCCAGTTGCCGACCTGCTTGCCCCACTGGGCGCTGCCCTCGTAGCGGCCGAAGGAGCCGGCCTGGGCCTCGATCTCGACGCCGTCGAAGGTGAAGCCGCTCTTGGTCTGGAAGCTCAGGGCGCCGCCGAGCGCGTTCAGGCCGAAGATCGGGTTGTTGGTCCACACGTCCACGCGGTCGATGGCGACCTTCGGGATCAGCTCGTAATTGACCGTGTCGCCGAAGGCCTCGTTGATGCGCACGCCGTTCTGGTAGACCGCGAGGCCCTGGGGCGCGCCGTTCTGCTGCGAGGACTGGAAGCCGCGGAAGAACAGGTCCTGGTTGAACGGGTTGCCGGTGACGTCCGAGAGGTGAACGCTCGGCGTGCTGTTGGCGAGGCCGCGCTGCACCGTCGGCTCCTGCGAGGCGCGGAGCTGATCGGTGGTGATGGTGGTCACGTTGGCCGGGAACTTATCCCGGTCCAGCCCGTCGCCGCCGAGCGGGGTCGAGCCGATGACGTCGATCTCCGGCAGCGCGATCGCGCCGTCCTGCGCGAACGCGCTCGTCGCAAGAGCGAGAGCCAGCCCGGATGCGCCGAACAGTGCGGCGCGCGCGATTCCTGAACGCATTTGGCGGTTCCCCCGGCCCATACAGCCACGAGTTCGACTCGTGTTGGCCACTTTTATGCCTGCGTTGGGGCGACCGGCAATTCTCCCTATTTCGTGAGGGACATATAGCAACAATGTGATGCTCATAAGCAACATAAGATAATAAGTGAAAGATAATAATTGCCATTGCGGGCCACATCTCGAGTCGGCTGCGCGCTTAAGCTTCGGGGTCGCGCCATGCTCTCATTCGATCTGCGGCGCGCATGATCTCCCGAACCGTGCTGGTGACGGCGTCCGCTCGCGTGTGGCCCCGTCTGCGACCGCTGCGACCGCATCCGCGGCCTGACGTCTCAGCGGTCCACGTTCCGGCGCGGCGCTCTATACTGTCGCCGATCGCCGACCGGATCGGCGCCGGGGGACCAGCCACATGAGCATCGGACTGATCGCGCTTCTCGATGACGTGGCGGCCATCGCCAAGATGGCCGCCGCCTCGCTCGACGACGTGGCGGCGCAGGCGGCCAAGGCGGGCGCCAAGGCGGCCGGCGTGGTGATCGACGACGCCGCCGTCACCCCGCGCTATCTGGTCGGCTTCGCCGCCGCCCGGGAACTGCCGATCGTCTGGCGCATCGCGCGCGGGTCGCTGAAGAACAAGGTGCTGATCCTGACGCCGATCGCGCTGGCGCTGAGCGCCTTCGCGCCCTGGGCGATCAATCCGCTGCTGATGCTGGGCGGCCTCTACCTCTGCTACGAGGGCGCCGAGAAGATCTACGAGGTCATCGCGCCCCACAAGGCGCACGCCCATGAGCAGAAGCTCGGCGCGCCGGAGGATCCGCAGGCGCTTGAGGACCAGCGCGTCGCAAGCGCGGTGAAGACCGACTTCATTCTCTCGGCCGAGATCATGGCGATCACGCTGTCCGTGGTGCCCGAGGCGAATTTCTGGATGCAGGCGGCGATCCTGATCGGCGTCGGCGTCGCCATCACCGCCGGCGTCTACGGCGCGGTGGCGGTGATCGTGAAGGCGGACGACGTCGGCCTTGCGCTCGCCAAGAACGAGAGCGCCCCCGGCGTGGCGCGGGCCTTCGGGCGCGGGCTGGTGGCGAGCATGCCCGTCTTCCTCAAGGGCCTCGCGATTCTCGGCACCGCGGCCATGCTGTGGGTCGGCGGCGGCATCGTCGCGCACGGGCTCGAGGTCTATGGCGTGACCGCGCCGGCGCACCTCATCCACGACATCGCGGTGGCCGCGGCGCGCCTCATCCCGGCGGCGTCCGGCGCGGTGGAATGGCTGGTCACGGCGGTCGGCTCAGGCCTGTTCGGCCTTTTGCTCGGCGCGGCGCTCATTCCCGTCGTGGGCTATGCGCTCGCGCCGCTGGTGCGCCGGTTCACCAAGGCCCGCGCCGCGCCCGCGCACTGAGCGTCCCGCCCCGCGCATGCCCGACAGCCGCCCGCGCGGGGCGGCTGTTTTTCTCCTGTCATGATCGGCGTCGTACCCCTGCGGCCGTCGACGGCCGCTGTCCGGCGCGCCGCGAGGACGCCGGATCGCAATCGCAAAACGACGCGTCAGTCTTTCTACTAAATCCAGATTTTATGTAGAAAAATATTGACGGCGGTTTGGCCGGCTTGTCCAATCGTGATTGCAACAGGGGACGGGGCGAACGCATGGCGAGAGCGAACGGGCATCAGGCGAACGCGACGCCGACGTTTCGGGCGCCGTCGGGCGTTCGCCGGGCGCATGCGGCGACGCTGAGGACGGCGCGCCATGGTCGCTGACGTTCTCCAGCTCGAAAGCGCCGCCAAGCAGCAGGACGCGGCCAGTCTCTGGGCCGAACTGCGCGCCGAAGCCGAAGCCGCGATCATCGAGGAGCCGCTCTACGCGGGCCTGATCCAGGCCACCATTCTCGACCAGCGCGACATCTGGCGCGCCTTCGCGCACCGGCTGGCGCATCGGCTGGGCGACGGCGACCTGCCGCGACTCGCGGTGCGGGACCTCTGCGTTTCGGCCTTCTCAGCCAACCCGCCGGCGCGGCTGAACGTGGTGCGCGACCTCCGCGCCATCCGCGAGCGGGACCCGGCCTGCCGCCGCTTCCTCGATCCGTTCCTGTTCTACAAGGGCCTTGCCGCGCTCGAGGCCCATCGCGTCGCCCACTGGCTCTGGCACGAGGGGCGCGCGACGCTCGCGCTGCACCTCCAGAGCCGCATCTCGGAAGTGTTCGGCGCGGACATCCATCCCGCCGCCCAGATCGGCGGCGGCGTGTTCCTGGATCACGCCACGGCGCTCGTGATCGGCGAGACCACGGTGGTCGCCGACGACGTATCGATCCTCCAGTCGGTCACGCTCGGCGGCAGCGGCAAGCAGAGCGGCGACCGCCACCCGAAGATCGAGCGCGGCGTGCTGCTCAGCGTCGGCGCCAAGGTGCTCGGCAACATCCGGGTGGGTGAGGGCGCCCGGGTCGCCGCCGCGGCCGTGGTTCTCCACGACGTGCCGGCCCACACCACCGTCGCCGGCGTGCCCGCGCGCGTCATCGGCGCCACCGGCGGCACGCCCGCCTTCAGTCTCGATCAGATGTTCGGCAGCTACGGCGAGGGCATCTGATCGCCGCGTCCCTCACGGGCGCGACGTTCTCTCTTCCTGACAACGGGGTTTTTAAGACATGAGTTCTGGTCTCAGCGTCAGCGCTTCGGCCGCGCGCAATCTTGCGACCGCGACCGTCACGTCGGTGCAGAACGCGGCAAACACGCCGCGATGGGTGCATAAGCTTCTTCCCTGGGTGGATGTCGCGGGCGGCGTCTACCGCGTGAACCGCCGCAAGGTGGTTCTGGCCCAGCCGGGCCGCATCGCCTTCGACCAGTCCGGCGAGGAGCCGGCGATCCGTCCGGCAAGCCTGCGCAACGTGCCGCTGCTGAGCCGGGTGGGCGACGCCGAGTTCGCCTCCATCGCCTCCAGCGCCAAGGTGGTCCGCTTCAAGGCCGGCGAGACCATCCTCGAGCAGGGCGAGACCGCGAAGATCTTCTACGTGGTGGTGGAGGGCGCGGTGGAGCTGACCTTCGCCGGCCCGTTCAAGGGCCGCCTGCGTCACGGCCTCGCCGGCAGCGGCGACTATTTCGGCGACGCCGCCATCTCGGGCGAGGCCGGCGCCAGCCCGCACGCCAAGGCGCTCTCCGCCGTGACGCTGCTCGCGATCGACGCCGACGCCTTCGACGGCGAGATCGTGCGCGCCCAGATCGCCCGCCACGTGGAGGAGACGGAGCGGCTCAAGGACCACGCCAACCCCTACGGCGAGCAGGGTATCGAGCTGCGCACGGTGCATGCGGGCGAGCCGCGCCTGCCCACCACCTTCGTGGACTACGAGGAGAACCCGCGCGAGTATCACCTCTCCACGATCCAGACCGTGCTGCAGACCCACACCCGCATCACGGACCTCTACTCCAACGAGATCGACCAGCTGCGCGAGCAGGTGCGCCTCGTGGTCGACGCCGTGAAGGAGCGCGAGGAATGGGAGATCCTGAACAACCGCGAGTTCGGCCTGCTGCATGAGGTTCACCCGCGCTATCAGGTGACCACCCGCAGCGGCCCGCCGACCCCGGACGATCTCGATGAGCTGCTGAGCCTCATCTGGAAGAAGCCGGCCTTCTTCATCGCCCATCCCCGCGCCATCGCCGCCTTCGGGCGCGAGGCCACCCGCCGCGGCGTGCCGCCGGTGGTGGTGCATCTGTTCGGCTCGCCCTTCATCACCTGGCGCGGCGTGCCGCTGGTGCCGAGCGACAAGGTGCCGATCACGGTCGATCCCCACACCGGCGCGGCGTCGAGCCAGATCCTGCTGCTGCGGGTCGGCGAGGGCGAGCAGGGCGTGGTCGGCCTGCAGAAGTCGGGCGTGACGGGCGAAGTCGAGGCCGGCCTCTCGGTGCGCTATTCCGGCACCAACGAGCACTCCATCGCCTCGCACCTCGTCACCCGCTACTTCTCGGCGGCGGTGCTGGTGGAAGACGCCATCGCCCGTCTCGATAACGTGCTGCTGGGCAACTACTATGACTACGCGTGAGGTCCTCACGCTCGGGAACGCCGCGCCGGATCCGGGCGCGGCGTTCCACACCGGGCTGATCGCGCGGCTCGCGAACGAACTCTATGCGGACGGCGCCCCAAGCGCCGTCCAGTCCCCCGGCTTCAACGCCGGGGGAGCGCCGGCGATCCCGTCGCTTCCGGAGGCGCCGTCGGCCGGCCCCGCGCTCGGCGGCGGCGCGCCGTCGGTCCATCCGACCATCGAACCGCTTCGCAGCGGCGAGACCGCGCCGGTCTTCGGCGGCCTCACCCCGCCGACCACGCTGGGCGATCTCTATCCGTCCTTCGCGCAGGACCATCCGCGCGCCAACGCCGTGCTCGACGCTCTGGCGCCCGGGCTTCTGGCGCGGGGCGCGGGCGGGGCGGCGCT
>NZ_JBHTMX010000059.1:0-15650 GCF_042679725.1 Methylopila musalis | reverse complement strand
CGCTCGGCGCGCCGGCCGACGCGCTGGACCGGGCGCTCGCGGACGGCCGTTTCGAGGGCGAGACCGAGGCCCAGCGCCGGGACGGCTCGTCCATGCGCCTGGTCGTCGCCGTTCTGCCCACGCCCGGTCCCGGCGGCGCTCCGATCGGCTTCGCCGCCGCGTTCCGGCTGTCGGACGCCGGGCTGTCGGCGGAGGCGAGCCGGGCCCATCTGCGCTCGATCCTCGAGACCGTGCCGGACGCCATGATCGTGATCGACGACCAGGCCGGCATCCGCTCCTTCAGCGCGGCCGCGGTGCGCCAGTTCGGCTATGCGGAGCACGAGGTCATCGGCCGCAACGTCAGCCTGCTGATGCCGGAGCCTTATCGCAGCCAGCACGACGGCTACGTCTCGCGCTATCTCGCCACCGGCGAGCGCAAGATCATCGGCGTCGGCCGCATCGCCGTGGGGCTGCGCAAGGACGGAAACACCTTTCCGATGGAGCTCGCGGTGGGCGAGACCACCTCGTCCGGCCAGCGCTACTTCACCGGCTTCGTGCGCGACCTGACCGAGATCCAGCGCGCCGAGACCCGGATGCAGGAGCTGCAGTCGGAGGTGGTGCACATGTCCCGCTTCACCGCGCTCGGCGAGATGGCCTCCACGCTCGCCCACGAGATCAACCAGCCGCTGACCGCCATCGCGAACTACCTCAAGGGCTGCCGCCGCATCCTGAACCGCATGGAGGGCGACGAGACCGCGACCCTGCGCGACGCGGTGGGGGCCGCGGCGGCGCAGGCGCTCCGGGCCGGCGACGTCATCCGTCGCCTGCGGGAGTTCGTGGCCCGGGGCGAGAGCGAGCCCCGGATCGAGAACCTGCCCCGGCTGATCGAGGAGGCGAGCGCGCTCGCGCTCGTGGGCGCCAAGGAGCAGGGCGTGCGCGTGACCTACCGGCTCGCGCCGGACGCGGCGCTGGCGCTCGCCGACCGCATCCAGATCCAGCAGGTGCTGCTCAACCTCATCCGCAACGCGGTGGAGGCCATGCAGGGCAGCGAGACCCGGGAGCTGACCGTGGAGAGCATCGCCCTGAAAGCGGAGCGGCTCGCCATGGTCCGCGTCACCGACACCGGCCCCGGCCTGTCGCCGGACGTGGCGGAGCGGCTGTTCCAGCCCTTCGTCAGCACCAAGCCCCAGGGCATGGGCGTGGGCCTTTCGATCTGCCGCACGATCGTCGAGGCCCACGGGGGCAAGATCTGGGCGGAGCCGGCCCCGGGGGGCGGGGCGAGCTTCGTCTTCACGTTGCGGGCCATCGGCCACGAGGAGCTTCGGGATGCGCGCTGACGCGGTGGTGCATGTGGTGGACGACGACGCGGCCGTGCGGCAGTCGCTGGCTTTCCTGCTGGTCTCCGACGGGCTCGCCGTGCAGACCCACGAAAGCGCCGCGGACCTCTTGGCGGTCGCGCGCGACATCGACGGCTGCGTGGTCACCGACGTGCGTATGCCCGGCGTCAACGGCATCGAGCTGCTGCGCCGCCTGAAGGCGCAAGGCGTCCACCTGCCGGTGATCGTGATGACGGGCCACGCCGACGTGCAGCTCGCGGTCGAGGCCATGAAGGAAGGCGCCGTCGACTTCATGGAGAAGCCGTTCGACGACGAGACGATGCTCGCCGCCGTGCGCGGCGCGCTGGAGCGGCAGGCGGACGCCGCCGGCCGGCAGGACCGCGCCGTCGAGGCCAAGGGCCGCATCTCCGCCTTGTCCGAGCGGGAACGGCAGGTGCTGGAGGGGCTGGTGGCCGGCCACGCCAACAAGGCGATCGCCTACGACCTCGGCATCAGCCCGCGCACGGTGGAGATTTACCGCGCCAACGTCATGACCAAGATGCGCGCCGGCAGCCTGTCGGAGCTGGTGCGTCTCGCCCTGCTGGCCGAAATGGCCGACTGACGCCGCCCCGCGCCGGTCTCCTTAAGGACATGACCGGAATGGCGGGGCGCGCGGGCTTGAGGCAGGTCAAGGGTTCGGCGTGCGCTCTCCGCTAGGGTGGCGCATCGACGGAACCGTTTCCCCCAAGCCGGGCGCCCGCCATATGCCGCCTCACCAAGATCTGGTCATCGTGGTCGATGACGACGCCGCGGTCCGGCAGGCGCTGCGCTTCGCGCTGGAGCAGGAGGGTCTCGCGGTGCGGGACTACGCCGACGGCGGGGAGCTGCTCGCCGAAGCCGAGCTGCCGCTGCGCGCCTGCCTGCTGATCGACCAGTTCATGCCCGCCATGACCGGCGTCGATCTCGTCCGCCGCCTGCGCCGCCGCCACGTCCGGCTTCCCGCCATCCTGATGACGGGCCGTTCCAGCCGGGAGCTGCGCGAACGCGCCACCCGCGCCGGCTTCGCCTGCGTGCTGGAAAAGCCCCTCGACGACGGCGCGCTGATGGACACCATCCGATTGGAGCTCGCGCGCGAGGTTCATTGAGGGGGGGGGCGTGTTGGGGTGGGTGAGGGCGCGGGCGCGCCGACGCGCCACTCCTCTTGTCCCGGCCTTGAGCCGGGACCCATAAACGCCGACGTTTGAAGAACAGGCGCGCCGGCCGTCGCGACTTCTGCGGAGAGATCAGCGGGTCTGGGTCCCGGCTCAAGGCCGGGACAAGGTAGAGAAGCGCGCGGCGATCGAAGCTCGAAACTTGGGCGCGAGGCTCCGACCGTGCTTCCGACCGCCGAAAATCCCCGCTCAGGCGGCGGCGAGGGCCTGGAGCTTTTGGGCGTCGAGGACGCGCACGCCGTCCGGCACCACCAGCAGCACGCGCTCGCGGGCGAGGCGGGAGATCACGCGGCTCACGGTTTCGATGGTGAGGCCGAGATGGTCCGCCAGATCCTGCCGGCTCATGGGGAGCGCGATCGTCACCGCCCCGCCGCCGCGCACGGCGAGACGCTGGCGCAGCGCGATCAGGAAGGCGGCGACCCGCTCGTCCGCCGAACGGCGCCCGAGCAGCACCATGTGGTCCTGCGCGGCGGCGAGTTCGTCGGCGGCGGCGCGGCGCAGGCTCGCCAGCAGGCGCGGCTTGCGCTCCGCGAGCGTGGCGTAGGCGCGCGCGTCGAAGCGGCAGGCGGCCACCGGAGTCACCGCCTCGGCGGTGCTGGCGTAGCGCTCGTCCGGGGCGAGGCCGATGAAGTCGCCGGGCAGCAGGAAGCCGAGGATCTGCCGCCGTCCGTCCGACAGCAGGCGATAAAGCCGGACCATGCCGCTGGTGATGGTGAACACCGCGTCAGCGTCGTCGCCCTGGCGGAACAGCGCCTCCTTCGGCGCGAAGCGCTGCTGGTCGCCGATGGCGCCGAACTCGTCCATGTCCGCGTCCGCAAGCGCCTGGCAGACGGCCAGCGCCCGGGCCGGGCAGCCGTCGCAGCCGGTCAGCGCGGTGGCGGCCGCGTGGGGGCGAAGCCGTTCCAGCAGGCCGGGCGTCGGAAACAGGGGGGCGGCGAGGGCGGCGGTCATCGTGGGCACCTTTGGGGCGTGTCCGGCGTGCGATCTTGCCTGTCCGGGATAGCGGCCGGCCCGGCGCCGCGCCATTCCGATGCTGCGCTTAAGGGGTTGCCCGTAAGGAGGCGTCCTTGGACGCATTGACCCGGATCAAGGACGCGGCCGCCGCGGCGCGCCAGCCTGCCGCCATGCTCCCTCTGCGCCTGTCCGACATCGCCGCCCGCGCCGCCCCGCGCTACACCTCCTATCCGACCGCGCCCCAGTTCGAGGAGAGCGTGGACGCGCAGGCGTACGGCCGCTGGCTGGAGACGCTGTCGGGGTCGGACGCGCCCGCCTCGCTCTATCTCCATGTGCCCTATTGCCGCTCGATCTGCAGCTATTGCGGCTGCGCGGCCAAGGCGACGCTGCGGGACGAGCCGCTGGTGGCCTTCGCCGCCCGCCTGCGCCGGGAGATCGCGCTGGTGGCGGAGCGCGCCGGGCCGCTGACGGTCACGCATTTGCACTGGGGCGGCGGCACGCCCAACGTGCTGCCGGCCGACCTGTTCCGCCGGGTGCTGGACGACATCCGCGCCCGCTTCGCGCTGGCGCCCGGCGCCGAGCACGCCGTGGAGATCGACCCCCGCCACCTCACCCCGGAGACCATCGCGACGCTGGCCGCGGGCGGCGTCACGCGCGTCAGCCTCGGCGTGCAGGATTTCGACCCGGCGGTGCAGCAGGCGATCGGCCGGGTGCAGCCGTTCGAGATGGTGCGGGCGGCGGTGGAGGGGCTGCGGGAGGCGGGGCTCGCCGGCCTCAACATGGACCTGATCTACGGCCTGCCGCTGCAGACGCTCGGCTCCATCCGCGACACGGCGGCCCGCGCGGCGGCGCTGCGGCCGGACCGCATCGCGCTGTTCGGCTACGCCCATGTGCCGTGGATGCGGCCGCACCAGCGCCTGCTGGACGAGGCCGCGCTGCCCGATCCGGCGCTCCGGGTCGAGCTGGCGGAGACCGCGCGCGAGACGCTGCTCGACGCCGGCTATGTGGCGATCGGGATCGACCATTTCGCCCGCCCCGACGACGGGCTCGCGACCGCGCTCGCCGATGGCGCGCTGCGGCGGAATTTTCAGGGCTACACCACCGACGACGCGCCGGTGCTGCTCGGCTTCGGCCCCACCGCCATCGGCCGGCTGCCGCAGGGCTATGTGCAGAACGTCGCGGACATCGCCGGCTGGGGACGGGCGGTGGACGAGCGGCGCCTGCCCGTCGCGCGCGGCCGGGCGCTGACGCCGGACGACCGCCTGCGCGGCGCGGTGATCGAGAGCCTGCTGTGCGTGTTCGAAGTCGATCTCGACGGGATCGCCCGCCGCCACGGCGCCTCGCCGGACGTGTTCGCCCCGGCGCTGGCGGAGCTGGAGACGCTGCGACGGCAGGGCTTCGTGGCGCTCGCCGGCGGCCGCCTCACGATCCTGCACGACGGCCCGGCGCTGGCCCGGATCGTGGCGAGCGCCTTCGACGCCTACCTCACGACATCCGCGCGCCACTCGCTCGCGGTGTGACGGTCAAAGGGGGCGCTGTCCTCTCATGCGGATGACATCGTCATCTGACCTCTCCCCGGAGGGGAGGGCGAGCGCGGCTTAAAGGCGTCGCGCCCAAGTCGTACCCTGAAAGGCGCGGAAGCCCGTCCTTCACCTCTCCCCGGCGGGGAGAGGTCGGCGCGCAAGCGCCGGGTGAGGGGGCAGAACACGCTTTAAAACCTCGTCATGCCCGCGCCTTCGCGCGGGCATCCACGACTTCCCCTCCGGCGAAGGCTTGCGCGCTGAAGTCGTGGATGCCCGAGACACGCTCGGGCATGACAGCTGATGGACCGTCGGCGGCTTCTGAGGCCGCTGTCCGCCTTACTTAGACGGGGCCGGGTGGGCGCCCGGCCTTCCGCTCAGCCCCCGGCGAAGCGGCGGGGGCTGGGCTTGCGCGCGGCGTTGGCCGGACGCTCGGCGCGGTCCTTGCGCGGGCCGGCGAAGGGCTTCGGGCGGCCGGGCTTGGCGTCGCGCTTGCCCTCGAACGGGCGGGCGTCGGCGCGGGGCTTCGGCGCGGCCTTCTTCCAGGGCTTCGGCTCGTACGTGCTGGCGACCCTCGCCTCGCCCTGAGGCTTCGGTGCGCGGGGAGCGGGCGCGTCGCCATAGGAGATCACCACGTCGCCCTTTTCGGCGCGCAGCGCGGTCGCAGCGAAGCGCTCGGCCGCCTCGGCCGCGATCTCCACCTTTGTCTCGCCGTCGAAGATGCGGATGGCGCCGATGTCGCCGCGCTCCACGCCGCCGCGGCGGCAGAGCATGGGCAGCAGCCACTTCGGGTCGGCGTTCTGTTTGCGGCCGACCGCGAGGCGGAACCACACGCCGGCGCCGAAGCTCTCGCGCGGCGCGGACGGCGCGCGCTCGGGCCGGTCGGAGCGCTCGAAGCGATCAGACCGCTCGGAACGATCCGAACGCTCGAAGCCGGCGGGCTTGCGGGCCGGACGCTCGCCGGGATCGCTCACCTCTTCGGGCGCGGGCAGCTGGGCGCGGTGCAGCCGCGCCAGCGCCACCGCCATCTGGGCGGGGCTCAGCTTGTCGGCCAGCGCCTGGGCGAGGGCCATGTCCTCGTCGCTGGCCGGGTCGGTCAGGACGGGCGAGGCCAGCATGCGCTCCTGATCGAGAGCGCGGATCTCCTCCGCCGTGGGCGGGCCGCCCCAGGCGGGAACGACGCCCGCGTCCACCATCATGGTCTCGGCCTTACGACGGCGGGACGGCGGCACCAGCATCACCGACACGCCCTTGCGGCCCGCGCGGCCGGTGCGGCCGCTGCGGTGCTGGAAGGTCTCGGCGTCGTGGGGCAGTTCGGCGTGGATGACGAGGCCGAGATTGGGCAGGTCGATGCCGCGCGCGGCCACATCGGTCGCCACGCACACCCGGGCCCGGCCGTCGCGCAGCGCCTGCAGCGCGCGGTTGCGCTCGTTCTGGCTGAGCTCGCCCGACAGCAGCACGGCGTCGAAGCCGCGCTCGGCCAGCGTCGCGTGCAGGCGGCGCACGCCCTCGCGGGTGGAGCAGAACACGATGGCGGCTTCCGAATCCGCCTGCCGCAGCAGGTTCACCACCACATGACCGATCTCGCGCACATGGACGCGCACGGCGCGGTGCTCGATGTCCGCATGGGCGCGGCCGTCGCTCTCGATGGCGATGCGCTCGGCGTCGCGCTGGAAGCGGCGCGCGATGTCGGCGATGTCGGGCGGCAGGGTGGCGGAGAACAGCAGCGTGCGCCGCTCCGGCGCGGCGGCCTCGAGGATGAACTCGAGATCCTCGCGGAAGCCGAGGTCGAGCATCTCGTCGGCCTCGTCCAGCACGGCGGCCTGAAGGCCCGAGAGGTCGAGCGCGCCGCGCTCGATGTGGTCCTTCAGCCGGCCGGGGGTGCCGACCACGATGTGGGCGCCCAGCTCCAGCCGGCGCCGCTCGGCGCGGGGGTCCATGCCGCCGACGCAGGCCGTCACCCGGCCGCGGGCCTCGGCGTAGAGCCAGCGCAGCTCGCGCTCCACCTGCATGGCGAGCTCGCGGGTCGGGGCCACCACCAGCGCCACCGGGCGGCCGGCGTCGCCGAGGCGCTCCGCGCCGCCGAGCAGCGTCTCGCCCATGGCGAGGCCGTAGGCGACGGTCTTGCCGGAGCCGGTGCGGGCGGAGACCAGCAGGTCGCGCGCGGCGAGCCCGTCCGCCACCACGGCGGACTGCACGGGGGTGAGCTCGGCGTAGCCGCGGGCGTCGAGCGCGCGGGCGAGCGGGGCGGCGAGGGCGGGGATCGTCACGGGTCGGGAGCGCTTTCTGCGGGCCTGGAACGACGGACGCCGCGGGCGGAAGCCGTCCACGGCGTCTGCGAAGCCTCGGCTGTTCAGCCTGATCGGGATGCGGCGCCCGTATACCCCTTTTTTCGGTGGAACGCCACCGCCTTAGCCCGTGACGTCAGCGCGCGGCGGCCATGTCCTCGTAGAGCGCCGACGAGGGCGCGTAGGAGACGGCCGCCGTCTCCTGTTCCCAGCCGGCCGCGGCGGTGGCGGTGGCGGCGCAGATCGCCTCCGCTCCAGCGGGCGGCTCGCCGGGGCGCGGCGGGCGGACGAAGCCGTAGCGCCCGCCGCAGGCGGCCACCTGGGGCGGCCGGGCGGTGGCGGCGAAGATGTCGTGTCCGTCCTTCAGCATGCGCCAGAACGGCATGTGGGGGTTGTCCGCGTGCCGGGCCATGTTGGCCTCGGTCATGCGGAACGGGAACGCCTGGAACGGCACGCTGCCCTGGCCGCTCTGCAGCGCCTCGCGCACGAGGGCGTAGATTTCTTCCATGCCCTTGTGGGTCATGGCGTAGCAGCCGACCGACTTGCAGCCGCCATGCACCATCAGGTGGGTGCCGGTGCGGCCCATCTGCCGGTCGAAGGCGTTGGGGAAGCCGATGTTGAAGGCGAGATGGTTGCGGGACCACGGGTTCAGGCTGCCGCCGTCGATGGCGTAGAAGCCTTCAGGCGCCTGCCGGTCGCCTTCGCGGATCTTGGGGCCGAGCTTGCCCGAGAAGCGGCAGATCGGATAGCTGCGCAGCAGGCCGTAGCGGCCGTTGCGCTCCTGCTTCCAGACCTCGAGCTCGCCTTCCTCCTTGAACACCCGGATCAGGATGGGCGCCTGACGCGGCATGTCCATGTCGCGCATCAGGCTCACCGTGGCGTAGGAGACCGAGCCGGTCTTCACCTTGCGGACCTTGCCGCCCGTCGAGCAGCCCGCCACGGCTGCGGCGAGCAGGACGACGGCTGCGACGTTCAGCGACGCTCCACGCATATGTTCACTCCACGCGCGCCCCGGCCCGGCGCGGGGGGCGGCCGGGGACGGCGCGCGGAGGACATGAGCCGGACGCGAGATACGCCGCGCCGTCCCGCCGGGCCGCGCGCCCGGGGCTTTGATCCTTCAACCTTGGCCCATTTCCATAACGGTCGGTAAACCGTGGCGCGGTCGACCGTGCGACCTCGACTCAGGGTTAACGGCCAAAGGCTGCGGCCCGGAAACGAAGAGAGCCCCGGATCGGCGATCCGGGGCTCTCGGAAGGGCGGGTCTCGGATGAGGCGGCGCGCTCAGGCGCGCCCAGGCCTCACTTGCCGGAAATGCCGAAGTTCGCGAAGCGCTTGTTGAAGCGCGAGAGGCGGCCGCCGCGGTCGGTCAGCTGGGCCGAACCGCCGGTCCACGCCGGATGGGTCTTCGGGTCGATGTCGAGCTGAAGGGTGTCGCCCTCCTTGCCGTAGGTCGAGCGCGTGAAGTACTCGGTGCCGTCGGTCATCACGACCTTGATGGAGTGGTAGTCGGGGTGAATGTCGGCCTTCATGGCGGGTCTCTGTCGTTAATGCCGGTTGAGCGCGCGCCCGGTCGAGCGCTTGCGGAACGTGCGACGATCTCGTGAACGGGTGAGCCTATACCGCAAACGGTCGCGGGGAACAACCGGGGGGCGTCCGCTCGGCCCATCGTGGGTGTCGCGCTTTGCGGGCGCGTTCCGTATAAGGCGCCCATGACGTCTGGAACGATACGAAAGAGCATCCGCGATGGCGCGCCGCCCCGCCGCTGATCCGTCCGGCGCGGGCCGGCGGTCGCTGAAGCCGCTGAGCGCGGTGCTGCCTTACGCGACGCGCCGCAAGGGCCGGATCGCGGGCGCGCTGCTGTTCCTCACCATCGCCGCCGCGGCCACGCTCGCCATTCCCGCCGCCGTCCGCCGGCTGATCGACTTCGGCTTCTCGTCCGAACATCCCGGCATGGTCGATCAGTACTTCGCCGCGGTGCTGGCCGTCGTGGCCGTGCTCGCGGTGGCGAGCGCCGCCCGCTACTGGTTCGTCACCACGCTCGGCGAGCGGGTGGTGGCGGACCTGCGGGACGCGGTGTTCCGCCGGCTGGTGACGCTGTCGCCCGCCTTCTACGATCAGGCCCGCTCCGGCGAGCTGGTGTCGCGGCTCACCGCCGACACCACCCAGATCAAGGCCATGTTCGGCTCCACCGCCAGCCAGGCGCTGCGGAACCTGTTCCTGTTCCTCGGCGCGCTGGTCATGATGGTGGTGACGAGCCCCAAGCTGTCGGCGCTGGTGCTGGTGGCGATTCCCCTCGTGGTGCTGCCGCTGGTCGGGTTCGGCCGCTCGGTGCGCCGCCGCTCCCGCGCCGCGCAGGACACGCTGGCCGACGCCTCGGCGCTGGCGGGCGAGGCCATCGGCGCCATGCGCGCGGTGCAGGCGAACGGCGCCGAAGCGCGGCTCACGAGCCGGTTCCGGCTGGCGGTGGAATCCGCCTACGCCGCCGCCCAGGGCTCCATCACCGCCCGCGCGCTGCTCACCGGCGTCGCCATCTTCTTCATCTTCGCGAGCGTCGTCGGCGTGCTGTGGCTCGGCGCCACCGACGTGCTCAGCGGCGCCATGACGCCCGGCACGCTCGGCCAGTTCGTGCTCTACGCCGTGTTCGCCGCCGGCGCGATCGGCGAGCTCTCCAACGTCTGGGGCGAGCTGGCGCAGGCCGCCGGCGCCGCCGAGCGGCTGGGCGAGCTCTTGAACCAGCGCTCCGAGGTGCGCGAGCCCGACGCGCCGAAGCCGCTGCCGCAGCCCGCCCGCGGGCGGCTCGCATTCGAGAGCGTGGGCTTCGCCTATGCGGGCGCCCCCGACCGCCCGGTGCTGCGTGACGTCTCGTTCCAGGTTGAGCCGGGCCAGACGGTGGCGATCGTCGGCCCGTCCGGCGTCGGCAAGAGCACGCTGTTCGATCTGGCGCTGCGCTTCTACGATCCCCAGTCTGGCCGGGTGACGCTGGACGGCGTCGACCTGCGCGAGGCGGGCCTCGGCGACCTGCGCGCCCGCATGGCGCTCGCGCCCCAGGACGCGGTGGTGTTCGCCGCCAGCGCCCGCGACAACGTCCGCCTCGGCCGCCCCGAGGCGAGCGACGCCGATGTGGAGCAGGCGGCGCGGCTCGCCGGCGCCGACGGCTTCATCGCCGCGCTGCCCCAAGGCTACGACACGCCGCTTGGCGAGCGGGGCGTGAAGCTCTCCGGCGGCGAGCGCCAGCGCGTCGCCATCGCCCGCGCGCTGGTGCAGGATTCGCCGATCGTGGTTCTCGACGAGGCCACCTCCGCCCTCGACGCGGAAAGCGAGGCCGCGGTGCAGCAGGCGCTGGCGGCCACCGCCGCCGGGCGCGCGACGCTCGTCATCGCGCACCGGCTCGCGACCGTGGTCTCCGCCGACCGCATCCTCGTGCTGGACGACGGCGTGATCGTGGAGCAGGGCTCCCACGCCGAGCTGATGGCGCGCCGCGGGCTCTACGCCCGGCTCGCCGATCTCCAGTTCGGCGCGTCGGAGCCGGGTCGTCCGCTCGCGGCCGCCCGATGAGCGGCGCCGAGATCGTCTTCACCGACGCGCCGACCACCGCTGACCGGGACGCCATCGTGCGGCCGCTGATCGCCTTCAACGATCAGGCCTACGGCCCGTCCGGCTTCCATGCGCTCGCCTGGCTGGCGCGCGATCCCGCGACCGGGGAGACCCTCGGCGGGCTCTACGGCAAGGCGAGCTACGACTGGCTGTTCGTGGAGCTTCTGGTCGTGCCCGAGGCCCTGCGCGGCCAGGGGCTCGGCTCGGATATGATGCGCCGGGCCGAGGCGCACGCCCGCGACGCCGGGCTGTCCGGCGTCTGGCTCGACACCTTCGGCTTTCAAGCGCGCCGCTTCTACGAAAAGCTCGGCTTCGAGGTGTTCGGCTCCCTGCCGGGCCATCCCAAGGGCAGCGAGCGTTTCTTCCTGCGCAAGGCGTTCTGAGGCCGGTTCCTTGCGCCCGCGCGGCCGCAATGGCGCTTTGCGCCGGCAGATGCTAGAAGCGCGGCCCACAAGCGACCACATATGACATGGCGACGAGGTTTTCGTCCCCGGTAGGTCGCTTGAAGACCTTGGAGAGCATCATGTCCGAGCGTTGGAGCCCGTCCAGCTGGCGCAGCAAGCCCATCGTCCAGTCGCCCGTCTATCCGGACGCGGCTGCGTTGCAGGCGGCCGAGGCCCAGCTTGAGAGCTTTCCGCCGCTCGTCTTCGCGGGCGAGGCGCGCAAGCTGAAGAAGAAGCTCGCCCAGGTCGCGGCGGGCGACGCCTTCCTGCTGCAGGGCGGCGACTGCGCCGAGGCCTTCGCGGAGCATTCCGCCGACAACATCCGCGATTTCTTCCGCGTCTTCCTGCAGATGGCTGTGGTGCTGACCTACGCCGCCTCCTCGCCGGTGGTGAAGGTGGGCCGCATCGCGGGCCAGTTCGCCAAGCCGCGCTCGGCCCCGACCGAGACGGTGGACGGCGTGGAGCTGCCGATCTACCGCGGCGACATCATCAACGGCGCCGACGCGACGCCCGAGGCCCGCATTCCCGATCCGCGCCGCTTGCTGGAGGCTTATCGCCAGTCGGCCGCGACGCTGAACCTGCTGCGCGCCTTCGCGAACGGCGGCTACGCCAATCTCGATTTCGTGCACCAGTGGATGCTCGGCTTCGTGAAGGAGAGCCCGCAGTCCGGCCGCTATCAGGAGATCGCCGACCGCATCGCCGAGGCGCTCGACTTCATGCGCGCCTGCGGCATCGATCCGGAGGCGAACCCGGAGCTGCGGACCACCGAGTTCTTCACCAGCCACGAGGCGCTGCTGCTCGGCTACGAGCAGGCGCTGACCCGCGTCGACTCAACAACCGGCGACTGGTACGCGACCTCCGGCCACATGATCTGGATCGGCGACCGCACCCGCCAGCTCGACCACGCCCACATCGAGTACTTCCGCGGCGTGAAGAACCCGATCGGCCTGAAGTGCGGCCCGTCGCTGAAGCCGGACGAGCTGATGCGTCTGATCGAGGCGCTGGACCCGGACAACGAGCCGGGCCGGCTCACCCTGATCGCCCGCTTCGGCGCCGACAAGGTGGGCGACCACCTGCCGGGCCTCGTGCGCGCCGTGAAGACCGAAGGCCGCAACGTGGTGTGGTCGTGCGATCCCATGCACGGCAACACCATCAAGTCGGGCTCGGGCTACAAGACCCGGCCGTTCGACCGCATCCTGCAGGAGGTGCGCGCCTTCTTCGACGTGCATTCGGCCGAAGGCACCCACGCCGGCGGCATCCATGTGGAGATGACCGGCAAAAACGTGACCGAATGCACTGGCGGCGCCCGCGCGATCTCGGACGCGGACCTGCGGGACCGCTACCACACCTTCTGCGACCCGCGCCTCAACGCGGAGCAGGCGATCGAACTCGCCTTCCTGGTGGCCGAACGCCTCAAGAAGGAGCGCGTCGCCCGCGGCCGCCGCCACGTGGTCGCCGCCGAGTGACGACCGTCTAACGGCATGACGGATTGAAAAAAGGGCCCGCCGGCGATTGCCGGCGGGCCCTTTTTTTACGGCGCGTAGGTCAGCGTCGTAGTCTGGACGTTGGCGGCGTCGGGGCCGGTCATGACGTCGATCGGGCCGGGGGTGGCGCCGAAGGCGGTCTCGGTTTTCCAGTAGCTGAAATCCGCCTCCGTCACGGGAAGCTCCACCGTCTTCGTCTCGCCGGCCTTCAGCGCCACCCGGGCGAAGCCGCGCAGGGCGCGCATGGGCTGGGACACCTCGGCGAGCCTCGGGCGCAGGTAGAGCTGCACCACCGCCTCGCCGTCCCGCCGGCCGTTGTTGCGCACCGCAACCGATACGGCGGCGTTTTCGCCCTTGGCCAGCCGCTCCCGGTCAAGCTTCGGCGGGCCGAAGGTGAAGGACGTGTAGGTCAGCCCGTAACCGAAGGGGTAGAGCGCAGCGTAGGTGGAGTCGCCGTACCCGGTGGTGAAGGGCTTGATCGGCGTCTCCGCCGGGCGTCCCGTGGGCAGGGCGTCGTGGTGGATCGGAATCTGGCCGACCGCGCTCGGGAAGCTCATGGGCAGGCGGCCCTTCGGCGCCACGTCGCCCATCAGCAGGCGGGCGAGGGCGGGGCCGCCCATGGTGCCCGGCTGCCAGGCGTAGAGGATCGCCGGGGCGCGCTCGGCGAGCGAGCTCAGCGCCAGCGGCCGGCCGGCGAACACCACGACGACGGTCGGCTTGCCGGCGGCGAGCACCGCGCGCACCAGCTTCTCCTGATGGCCGGGCAGACCGAGCTCCGAGCGCGCGGCGCTCTCGCCCGACTGGTTGAACCGCTCGCCCACCGCCAGCACCACCGCCTGCGACCGGCGCGCGGTCTCGACCGCCGCGGCGATCTCTTCGTCGGTGGAGTTCTCCACCGCGCCGCCATGGGTGGCGAGCACCTCGCCGTCCGGCCCGAGCCGGCGCTCGAGGCCTTGCCGAAGCGTCACCACCTCGTTGGGCTCGCCCCGCGCCGCCCAGGGGCCGAGCGTGTCCGCGCCGGCGTCGCCGAGCGGGCCGATCAGCGCCACGCGCTTCACGTCCGGGGCGAAGGGCAGCACGCCCTCGTTCTTGAGCAGGACGAAGGACTTCTCCGCCATGTCCTGCGCCGCCGCCTTCTGGGCGTCGGTGAAGATCTCGCGCTTCTCCCGCGCCGCGCTCGCGCCGCGATAGGGGTCCTCGAACAGGCCGAGATCGTCTTTCAGCGTCAGCACCCGGCGCACGGCCTCGTCCACCACCGCGATGTCGAGCCTGCCCGCCTTCACCAGCTCCGGAACCTCCTTCACATAGGCGCGGGACTCCATGTCGAGATCGGCGCCCGCCACGAGCGACTGCCGGGCGGAATCGCCGAGGTCCGCCGCGGTGCCGTGCTCGGGCAGCTCCTTGATGGCCTGGAAGTCGCTGGTGACGACGCCGGTGAAGCCCCATTCGCCGCGCAGCACGTCGGTCAGCAGATGGCGGTTGGTGATGGTGGGGCGGCCGTCGGTGGCGTTGAAGGCGGCCATGAAGCAGCGCACGCCCGCGCGCGACGCGGCCTCGAACGGCGGCAGATAGACGCTCTTCAGCGCGCGGGTCGAGAGGTCTTGGGCGGAGTAGTCGCGCCCGCCCTCCACCGCGCCGTTGGCGCCGAAATGCTTGACGCAGGAGGCGGCGTTGTCGGGCTTCTTCAGGTCCGCGCCCTGGATGCCGCGCACCCGCGCCTCGCCGATGCGCGCGCCGAGCCACGGGCTTTCGCCCGCGCCTTCCACCACGCGGCCCCAGCGCGGATCGCGCGAGACGTCCAGCATGGGCGTGAAGATCATGTTCACGCCGGCCGCGGTCGACTCAACCGTCGCCACCCGCTCGGCGTTCTCGATCGCCGCCATGTCCCAGCTCGCGGCCTGCGCCAGCGGCGTTGGGAACACGGTGCGGTAGCCGTGGATCACGTCCATGGCGAGGATCATGGGGATCTTCAGCCGGGTTTTGGTGACCGCGATCTCCTGCAGCGTCCGGGTCTGCTCCGCCCCATAGACGTTGAACAGGCCGCCGACCGACCCTTCCGCGATGCGGCGGGTCACGTCCTCATAGGCCGGCTCCAGCACCGGCACGATGGAGACGAAATTGAGCTGCCCCGCCTTTTCCTCGAGCGTCATCTCCGAGATCAGCTTCTCCACCCGTTCGCGCCTTTCAGCGGCGGAGACCGGGGTGTGCGCGGCGATCAGGCCAAGGACGGCCAGTGCGGCGAGCGGACGGGGAGTGACGGGCATGAGGCGGTTCGCGCTCCTGTTCCGGTTTCAGGCGGCGGCACTCTCGCCGCGAACGCAGCGCTTGAAAACCCCCAGAAACGCGGCTTGTGGCCCGCGCTGCGGGCGCCCATAACGACGGGCCTTGTCCCCTGCCGGCTTGAAGGAGCCCTCCCATGACCCGCGTCGCCGTGCTCGGAACCGGCCTGATGGGCGCGCCCATGGCGCGACGGCTGCTGGCGGCCGGCTTCGCGGTGACGGCGTGGAACCGCACCCGCGCCAAGGCCGACGCGCTCGTGCCCGACGGCGCCGTGGTCGCCGATAGCCCCCGTGAGGCCGCTCGCGACGCGGACGTGATCCTGACCATGCTGGAGAACGGCGATGCGGTCGGCGAGGTGCTGTTCGGGCCGGACGGCGCGGCGGAGGGTTTGGCGCCCGGCGCCGTGGTGCTCGACATGAGCTCGATCCCGCCCTCGACCGCCCGCGAGCACGCCGCAGCCCTGTCGAGGCTTGGCGTGGCCCATGTGGACGCGCCGGTCTCCGGCGGCACGCGGGGGGCGGCGGCCGGAACGCTCGCCATCATGGCCGGCGGCTCGGACGAGACCATCGCCGCGCTCGCGC
>NZ_JBHTMX010000058.1:0-15970 GCF_042679725.1 Methylopila musalis | reverse complement strand
CGCCGGCCGCCAGCAGGATGGGACGCTGGGCGCTCATGCGTGGGCGCCCGCAGGCGTCTGCGGCCGAGCGGCCTGGCGGCGGCGGTGGCGGGCGATCTCGTTCGCCAGCGTGTCGGTGCGCGGGCGGCGGCGGGTCAGCGCCAGCAGCATGCCCATGTTCAGCGCCAGCGCCAGCATGGACGAGCCGCCGTAGGAGATGAAGGGCAGAGTCATGCCCTTGGCCGGCATCAGGTGCAGGTTCACCGCCATGTTGATGGCCGACTGCAGCCCGAACAGCATGGTGAGCCCCGCGATGGCGAGCCGCACGAAACCGTCCTGCTCGCGCTTCGCGTGGGACAGGCCCCGGAGCACGATGAAGGCGTAAAGCGACACGATCACGATGCAGAACAGGATGCCGAACTCCTCCGCGGTGACGGAGAAGATGAAGTCGGTGTGCCCGTCCGGGATGATGCGCTTCACCGTGCCCTCGCCCGGCCCCTTGCCGAACCAGCCCGCGCTGGTGAAGGCCTCGGTGGCGCGGTCGATCTGGAAGGTGTCGCCGGTCTCCGGGTTCATGAAGCGGTCGATGCGCTTCGCCACATGGGGCAGGAACTGATAGGCCGTGAGCAGGCCGAACACGCCGGCGCCGCCGAGCCCGACCACCCAGATCCACGGCAGGCCGGCGAGGAAGAACAGCGCGCCCCAGACGGCGGTCGCAAGCACGGTCTGGCCAAGGTCCGGCTGCAGCACCAGGAGGCCCGCCACCAGGGCGAGCAGCGCCATGGCCAGCAGATGGCCCGGCATGTCGCGCCGCTCCGCGCCTTCCGCGAACAGCCAGGCCGAGAGCACGATGAAGGTGGGCTTCACGAATTCGGACGGCTGGACGCCGATGGGGCCGAACTGCAGCCAGCGCCGCGAGCCCTTGATCTCCATGCCGATGAGAAGAGTGGCGGCCAGCATCGCCAGTCCGACGACGAAGCCGACCCAGGCGAGCCGCCGCACCTGACGGGGCGACAGGAACGAGATGCCGATCATCAGGACCACGGCGGGCGCGAGGAACATCGCCTGCCGGTTGACGAAGTGGAACATGTCGTCGAGGCCGATGCGCTCCGCCACCGGCGGCGAGGCCGCCAGCGACAGAACCACGCCGAGCAGCATCAGCGCGCCGACGGCTGCGAGCAGCGCCCGGTCGATCGTCCACCACCATTCGCCGAAGACGGTGCGTTCCGCGCGGGAGATCATGGCAGCAGGCTCCGGAGGGAGGCGCCTGGCGGACCGGTGGACCCGGCCCGCGCGGCGCATGTCGTCACGGCCGACCCGGCCGTTCGATCATCACACCCGATTAAGGATGCCAAAAGGTAAACGCGCCGCGCCTTACGAGGCGAGCCGCGCCGCGTCCAGCGCCTTGACCGCGGACCGGAACGCCTCGCCCCGGTGCTCGAAGCTGCGGAACTGGTCGAAGGAGGCGCAGGCCGGCGAGAACAGCACCACCGGCTCGGCCTCGCCGGAGGCCTCGGCGTCGGCCGCGGCGGCCGCCGTGGCTCGCTCGATCGTTCCAAGCTCGTCGAACGCGACGCCGTGCTTCGCAAGCGTCTCCGCGAAGGCGGCGGAGGCCTCGCCGATCAGATAGGCCTTGGTCACCTTGCCGAAGAACGGGACCAGCGCCTCGATGCCGCCGGTCTTCGGCTTGCCGCCGAGGATCCAGAACACCCGCTCGAAGGAGGCGAGCGCCTTCTCGGCGCTGTCGGCGTTGGTGGCCTTGGAGTCGTTGATGAACACCGGCCGCAGCGAGGTCGGGATCTCCTCCATGCGGTGGGCGAGGCCCGGAAAGCTGCGGAAGGCGGCGAAGGTCGTCTCGTCGGACACGCCGAGCGCCCGAGCGGTCGCAAGCGCGGCGCTGGCGTTCTGGGTGTTGTGCGCGCCCCGAAGCGCCCGCGCGCCGGACAGGTCCAGCCGGTCCCGCTCGGAAATCTCCACCACATGGCCACCCGCGGCCGTCAGCCGCGCCGCCATGGCGGAGGAGATCGAATCGTCGCGGCCGACCACCGCCACGTCGGAGGCCGCCACCAGCCGCTCCTTGATGGCGGCGTAGTTCGCCATCGTCCCGTGCCGCTCCAGATGGTCCTCGGACAGGTTGAGCATCACGCCGACCGTCGGCTTCAGCCCCGGCGCGAGGTCGATCTGGTAGGAGGAGCACTCCACCACATGCACGCGGTCGGCCGCCGGCGGCGCCAGATCGAGAATGGCGACGCCGATGTTGCCGCCCATCTGCACGTCCCGGCCCGCCTCGCGTAGCACATGGGCGATCAGCGCGGTGGTGGTGGACTTGCCGTTGGTGCCGGTGATGGCGACCAGCGGCGCGGCCGGCGCGATCGCCGCCCGCTCCCGGCCGAAAATTTCGATGTCGCCGATGATCTCGACGCCGGCCGCGGTCGCCTTCTCCACCGTCCAGTGCGGCGCGGGATGGGTCAGCGGCACGCCGGGGGCGAGCACGAGGCTGTCGAAGCCCGCGAAATCCGCCGCGCGCAGGTCGCCGGTCGGCAGGCCGTCCGCCGCGGCCTTGGCGACGGTCTCGGGCGAATCGTCGAAGGCGGTCACGTCCGCCCCGCCGGCCACGAGGCTCTTCACGGTGGCGCGGCCGGAGCCGCCGAGGCCGAACACCGCCACGCGGCGGCCCTTGAAGGCGGTCGCGGGCGTCATGACGACAGCTCCCTGCGGGCGCGGGCGATCCAGACCACCAGATCGCGCTCCGCCGGCTTGGGCCGGGCGGACGCCGAGGCGACGGGCTTCGCGGCCGCCGCGCGGAACGGCCACACCCGGCGGGTCTGGACGGCGAGGCGCGTCGGGAGGGCGCGGGTCTGCGTGTCGGGCATGCCGGTCACCGGAGCTTCAGGGTGGCGAGGCCGATCAGGGCCAGCACCACGGCGATGATCCAGAACCGCACCACCACCTGCGGCTCGGACCAGCCGAGCTGCTCGAAATGGTGATGGATCGGCGCCATGCGGAACACGCGCTTGCCCGTCAGCTTGAACGAGGCGACCTGCACGATCACCGACACCGCCTCCAGCACGAACAGGCCGCCGATGATGGCGAGGACGATCTCGTGCTTGGTGGCGACCGCGATCGTGCCAAGCATGCCGCCCATGGCGAGCGAGCCGGTGTCGCCCATGAAAATCTGGGCCGGGGGAGCGTTGAACCACAGGAAGCCGAGGCCCGCCCCCAGCACCGCGCCGCAGAACACCGCGAGTTCGCCGGTGCCGGTGGTGAAGTGGATCTGCAGATAGTCCGCGAAGAAGGCGTTGCCGGCGAGATAGGCGATGAAGCCGAAGCTCGCGGAGGCGATCATCACCGGCACGATGGCGAGCCCGTCGAGCCCGTCGGTGAGGTTCACCGCGTTGCCCGCGCCGACCACCACGATCGCGCCGAAGACGAGGAAGAACCAGCCGAGATCGAGCAGCACGTTCTTCAGGAAGGGGAACGTGATCGAGGTGGCGAAGCCCGGCTGGCCGACCTTCACGATGGCGAGCACCGCGATCCCGGCGATGACGAACTCCAGCGCCAGCCGCATCTTGCCGGAATAACCGGCGTGGGTCTGCTTCGTGACCTTCAGATAGTCGTCGTAGAAGCCGATCGCGCCGAAGCCGATGGTCACGAACAGCACGATCCAGACATAGGGGTTGGCGAGATTGCCCCACAGCAGCACGCTCGCCACCATGCCCGACAGGATCATGAGCCCGCCCATGGTGGGCGTGCCGCGCTTGGTGAGGTGCGTCTGCGGCCCGTCCGCGCGGATGGGCTGGCCCTTGCCCTGCTTGAGGCGGAGCTGGGAGATGATCCACGGCCCGAACAGGAACACGAACAGCGCCGCCGTCATGATGGCGCCGCCGGTGCGGAAGGTGATGTAGCGGAACAGGTTCAGCCCCGGAAACGCCCAGGACAGCTCAGCGAGAAACGTCAGCATCAGCGCGCCCCCAGCGCCACATCGTCCAGACCGGACACCGGCTCGAAACGGGCGCGGAGCGCCGCGACCACGGGGCCGAGCTTCGAGCCGTTCGAGCCTTTCACCATCACGGCGTCGCCGCCGCGCACGCGCTCCAGCACCAGCGGCTGAAGCTCAGCCGCCGTGGGCGCCCAGCCGCCCCGCCGCTGGAGCGGCAGCGCCTCGTGCAGCGCCTTCATCAGAGGCCCGGCGGTGAAGACGAGATCGATCTTCGCGCTCGCCACCGCCTCGGCCACCCGGGCGTGCAGGTCGCGCGAGGTCTCGCCCAGCTCCAGCATGTCGCCGAGCACCGCGATCCGGCGGCCCGTCGCGGAAACGGGCGCCTGCCCGAGCAGCGCCAACGCCGCGCGCATGGAGGCCGGATTGGCGTTGTAGCTCTCGTCGATCACCGTGAGCGCGCCGCCGGGCGCCGTCAGCTCGTAGCGCCGTCCACGGCCGGCGGGCGGCGCGAAGCCCGCCAGCGCCAGCGCCGCGAGCGCCAGATCCGCGCCCGCGAGCTTGGCCGCGAGCAGCACCGCGAGCGCGTTCTGCACCACGTGGCGGCCGGGAGCGCCCACCTTGAACGCCACCTGATCGCCCAGAATGGTCGCGGCGACGGTGGAGCCGTTTGGCTTCAGCGCCACCCGGTCGAGACGGGCGTCGGCGGAGACGTGCTCGCCGAAGCTCCAGACCGCCGCGCCGGCGACGATGGCCGACTCCTTCAGGCGCTCGTAATGGGGGTTGTCGCGGTTGATGACCGCATGGCCGCCGCGCACCAGCCCCTCGAAGATCTCCGCCTTGGCGTCGGCGATCGCCTCCACGTCCTTGAAGGCGGCGAGATGCACCGGCTCCACATTGGTGACGATCGCCACATGGGGCCGCACCATCTTGGTCAGCGGACGGATCTCGTCGGGATGGTTCATCCCGATCTCGAACACGCCGTAGGACGCGCCGCGCGGCAGCCGCGACAGGGTCAGCGGCACGCCCCAGTGGTTGTTGTGGGAGGCGGCGGAGGCGTGGGTCGGCCCGTCCGCCGCCAGCACGAGGCGCAGCGCCTCCTTGGTCGAGGTTTTTCCGACCGAGCCGGTGACGGCGACGATGCGGGCGCGGGAGCGGGCCCGCGCCGCGACGCCGGTCGCGACCATGGCGGCGAGCACGTCGCCCACCACCAGCAGCGGCCCGGCGTCGGCGAGCTCGTCCGCATGGGCCTCGTCCACCACGGCGAGCGCCGCGCCGCGCCCGAAGGCCGCGCGCACGAAGCCGTGGCCGTCATGCACGTCGCCCTTGATGGCGAAGAACACGTCGCCGGGCGCGGCCGTGCGGCTGTCGATGGAGATGCTCGTCAGCGCGTCCTGCGGCTTGCCGACGAGACGGCCGGCGGTGGCGAGCGCGAGCTCCGGCGGCGTCCACAGCGGCTCGGCGAATAGGCTGGCGGTCACGCAGGCGTCTCCCTGGAGCGAAGCGCGTCGCGGACCACCTCGTGATCCGAAAACGGGAGCGTCCGATCTCCCACGATCTGGCCCGTTTCGTGACCTTTGCCGGCGACGAGCAAAACATCGCCGGGCTGTAACCCAGAGACCGCAGCGCGGATCGCCTCCGCCCGGTCGCCGATCTCCCGCGCGCCGGGGGCGGCGGCGAGGATCGCGGCGCGGATCGCAGCCGGCTCCTCCGAGCGGGGATTGTCGTCGGTGACGATGACCTCGTCGGCGCCGGCGACGGCGGCCTCGCCCATCAGCGGGCGCTTGCCAGCGTCGCGGTCGCCGCCCGCGCCGAACACCACGATCAGCCGGCCGGACACGAAAGGCCGCAGCGCCGACAGCACGGAGGCGAGCGCGTCCGGCTTGTGGGCGTAGTCCACGAACACGGCCGCGCCGTTGGTCTCGCCGATCAGCTCGATGCGGCCCGGCACGCCCTGAAGCGTCTCGAGCGCGGCGAGCGCGACGCCCGGCTCCACGCCGGTCGCGATGGCGAGGCCGGCCGCGGTGAGCGCGTTCGCCGCCTGAAACACGCCGGCGAGCGGAAGCCGCGCCTCGCGCCGCACGCCGTCCTGCTCCACGGTCAGAATCTGGGCGAGGCCGTCGCGGACCACGGAGACGAGCTTCAGCGTCTCGCCGCCCTCGCCCACCGTGATAAGCCGCACGCCGCGCTCCCGCGCCGCGTCGCAGAACCACGAGGCGTCCGCGCCGTCGACCCAGACCACGGCGGCGCCGCCGGTCGGCAGCAGCTCCCGGAACAGCCGCAGCTTGGCGTCCCGGTAATGCGCGACGGTCGGATGGTAATCCATGTGGTCGCGTGAGAGATTGGTGAAGCCGACGGCGTTAAGGTTAACGCCATCAAGCCTTTTTTGATCGAGGCCGTGGGACGACGCCTCCATGGCGAGATGGGTCACGCCCTCCCCCGCCAGCGCGTCGAGCGTCGCGTGCAGCGACACCGGATCCGGGGTCGTCAGAGAGCCATACGTGGCGCCGGACGGGCCGGTGACGCCGAGCGTGCCGAGGCTTGCCGCCTCGAAGCCCGCGAAGGCCCAGATCTGCCGCAGGAAGGTGACGACGGAGCTTTTGCCGCTGGTGCCGGTGACGGCGGCGATGGTCTCGGGCTGGCGCGCATGGAACCGGGCCGCGACGCGGGCGAGCGTCAGCCGGGCGTCGGTCACCTCGATCACGGGGATCGACGCCTCGACCGGATGATCGGCCACCACCGCCACGGCGCCGGCCGCGGCCGCCTGCGCCACGAAGCGGGCGCCGTCGGTGCGGGCGCCGGACAGCGCGAAGAACAGAAAGCCGGGCGTGACCGCCCGGCTGTCGGCGGTGACGCCGGACACGGCGAGATCGGCCAGCGCCGCGTCGAGGCCGAGCGCCGGCAGCAGTTCGCCGAGCGTCCGCGCGCCGCTCACTGCACGCCGCCCACGACCATGCCGGTGGAGGCCAGCAGTTCGTTGGCGGGCGGCGCGTCGTATTTCGGCTCGACGCCGAGCAGCGGCGCGATGCGCTCCACCATTTTGCCGCCCACCGGCACCACGTTCCAGCCGGAGGTGGCGAAGCCGTGGGTCTCGGGCAGCGCCTTCGGCTCGTCGAGCACGGCGAGCAGCATGTATTTCGGCGCGTCCATGGGGAACACGGCGGTGAAGGCGGTGAGGTTCCGGGTCTTGGAGTAGCGGCCGCCGATGACCTTCTCGGCGGTGCCGGTCTTGCCGCCGACGCGGTAGCCCGGAACGTCCGCCTTCTTGGCGGAGCCGCGCTCGGCGTTCAGCCGCATCAGATAGCGCATGGCGACGCTGGTGTTGGGCTTGATCACCCGGATCGCCTTGGACCGGGCCTCCTCCACCGAGCGCTGCATGAAGGTCGGCTTGATCAGCAGGCCGCCGTTCACCAGCGCGCTCACCGCCATCACCGACTGGATCGGCGCGATGGCGAGGCCGTGGCCGAAGGAGATGGTGATGGTGTTCAGTTCGCCCCAGCGCGGCGGCAGGATCGGCCGCGAGCTTTCCGGCAGCTCGGTCTGAAGGCGGTTGAGCTGGCCCATTTTGGCGAGGAACGCCTTGTGGGACTCGACGCCCATGCCGAGCGCGATGCGGGCGGTGCCGATGTTCGACGAGTAGACGAACACCTCCGGCACGCTCAGAACGCGGCGCTGGGCGTGGAAGTCGTTGATGCGGAACTTGCCGTAGGCGAGCGGGAAGCGCGCGTCCATGCGGCTTTGCAAGTTGAACTTGCCGCTGTCGAGGCCCATCGCGATCGTCAGGGCCTTCATGGTCGAGCCCATCTCGAACACGCCCACGTTGACGCGGTTGATGCGGTCCGACTTCAGGGCGTCGGTCGGCACGTTGGGATCGTAGTCCGGCAGCGAGACCAGGCTGACGATCTCGCCGGTCTCCACGTCGGCGATGGCGGCGGAGGCCGCGATCGCCTTGAACTTCTCCATGCCGGCCTTCAGCTCGTCGCGCACCGCGTGCTGAACCTTGAGGTCGAGCGCGAGGCGCACCGGCTCCATGCGCCCGCCGGCGGCGGCCGCCGCGACCGCCTCGGCGGTCTTGCCGCTGGTGTCGAGATACTTCTCGATGCCGGCGATGCCCTTGTTGTCCACGTCGGCGAAGCCGAGGATGTGCGAGACCACGTCGCCGTTCGGATAGATGCGCTTGTTCTCGGGCATGAAGCCGAGGCCCGGGATGCCGAGGCGGAACACCGCCACCTGCTCGGCGGGCGAAATCTCGCGCTTGATCCAGACGAAGCCCTTGCGGTTGGACAGCTTGGTCCGCAGGTCCTTCGGATCGAGCCCCTTCAGCGTCTGGCTCAGAAGCTCCACCGCCTCGTCCACGTCGACGATGTTCTTCGGCTCCGCGTAGAGCGAGGACACCTTGATGTCGGTGGCGAGCACCTGCCCGTTGCGGTCCACGATGTCGGGCCGCGTGTTGGCGGAGACCGCGGCGCTGACGCGCGCGACCGCGCCCTGGTCCGGGGCGATGGCGTAATGGGCGAGACGCCCGACGATCACCAGATAGAGGCAGCCGAAGGCGAGCATGGCGATGCGCAAGCGGCCCGAGGTGAGGCCGAGCCCCTCCCCGCTGCCCACCAGCGCCACGACCACCTTCTTCAGGCCGCGCCACAGCGCGCCCACGGCGAAGATCGCGCCCCGCCCCGAGGCGAGGCCGAAGCGGCCCATGGCCCGACCGCCGGAGGCGGCGGCGCCCAGCATCCCGTCGCGGGTCATTGCAGCAGCCCCGGATTTTGACGCAGGAAATCGGTGATGTTCAGCGGCTGGCTCGGCTTCGGCGTGGCGAGCGGCCGGGGCTTCGGCCGGTTGACCGGAGCCTTGAGTTCGGAGGCGGGCTTGACCGCGATCGTCGCCTTCTTGGCGGGCGCCGGCGGCGCGGCCTTCTTGGCGGCGGCGGCCGCGGGCGTCTCCACCGCGATGCTGGCGTCGGCGCCGATGAGGCCGAGCGCCTCCAGCTTGTTGCCGATCTCGTCCACGGGCGCCGGGCGCGCGGGCAGAGAGGCCAGCGTGATGGTCTGGTTGCGCTGAAGCGGCTTCAGCTCCAGATGGCGCTGGGCGAAGGCCTGCACCCGGTCCGGCCGGGCCAGGAACGCCCACTCCGCCTTGAGCACGGCGATGGCGTCGTTCTCGGCGGCGATCTGGCGCTTCAGCTTGGCCACGTTCTCGGAATGCAGCGTGGCGTCGTACTTGATGCGGTAGACCGTCACCGCCGCGCCCACCAGCGCGACCACCGCCACCACGTTGAGAATGCGGGCGATCTTCACGACGCGCCTCCCTCGTGACCGCCGAGCGGCACCCGCGGCACGCCGAAGGCGAAGGCGTCGCCGCCGCGGGCGGGCGCCTCGGTGCGGACCGCCGCGCGCAGCTTGGCGGAGCGCGCGCGCGGATTGACGGAGGTTTCGTCGCTCGACGGCTTCACCACGCCCCGCGCCAGCGCCGTGAACGTCGCGGGCGGCACGGCCGCGGCCGGCATGTGCCGCGAGCCGCCGGGCAGCGTGCGGGTGCGGTCGGCGAGGAACGTCTTCACGATGCGATCCTCCAGCGAGTGGAAGGACACGACGCAGAGCCGGCCGCCGGGCTTCAGCCGGCTTTCGGCTGAGAACAGCGCGCGGGCGAGCTCGCCGAGCTCGTCGTTCACCGCGATGCGCAGCGCCTGGAAGGTGCGGGTGGCGGCGTGGACGCCGTCATAGGAGCGGCCGAGCACGCTCTCCACGATGTCGGCGAGCCGGAGCGTGGTGGTCACCGGCGCGGTCTCGCGCGCGGCCACGATGGCGCGGGCGATGGCGCCGGCGCGGCGTTCCTCGCCGAGCGTGCGCAGGATGGCCGCGATCTCCTTCTCGCCGAGTTCGCCCACGAGATTGGCCGCGCTCGGGCCTTCGCCGCCCATGCGCATGTCGAGCGGCCCGTCGTTGCGGAACGAGAAGCCCCGCGCGGCCTGATCGAGCTGCATGGAGGAGACGCCCACGTCGAACACCGCGCCGTCGATCGCCGCGACGCCGAGCTGGTCCAGCACGTGGGAGAGATTGGAGAAGCGGTCCTCGACCAGCGTCAGCCGGCCCTTGAACTCGGCCACCATGTCGTAGCCGGCGGCGATGGCGGTCGGGTCGCGGTCGGTCGCGATCACCCGGCAGTCGGCCGCCTGCAGCAGCGCGCGGGTGTAGCCGCCCGCGCCGAAGGTGCCGTCGAAGAACAGCTCGCCGTCGGCGGGGGCCAGCGCGTCCAGCACCTCCGCCAGCATCACCGGGGTGTGCGGACGGCCGTCGTCGGACGCGGCGGCGTCCGGGCGGCGGTCCCGCCGGGCCATCACGACCGTCCCTCGCCGGAGGCGAGCCGGCGCTTTAGCGCCCTCAGCGCCTCGCGCGCCTGCGCGAGATGCGTCTGGAACCGCTCCGGCTCCCAGATCTGGAATTTCGAGCCATGCCCCACGAAGGTCACCTGATCGCCGATGCCGGCGTAGGCCTTGAGGCTGTCGGTCAGGATCACCCGTCCCTCCCCGTCGATCTTCAGCACGTCGCTCGCGCCGAGCAGCGCCGTCGCCAGCACGTCCCGGTCGGGCGAATAGGGCGAATGGGTCGCGAGCAGGCCGTCGATCTCCGACAGGAGCGCGTTTCCGCCCGCATCCAGAGCCTCGAGGTCCAGCGACGGATGCGCGTAGAGCCCGTCGAACCCATCCCGCGCCAGCACGGCCCGGAACGGCGCAGGGATCGACACGCGCCCCTTCGCGTCCAGCCGGTTGGTGAAGTTGGAGACGAACCGGTCCATCGCACCCCGCAGCGCCGTGGCCGGCGCCCCATCCGCTCCCCACGAACGGACCCGCGTCGAACGGCGCGCACGCGCACGGGCTCACAGCCTTGGCGGCTGCGAACGCCTGCGCCGAAAGCGCCTCGTGAGCGCCCCCGGCATGCCGTTTCGACGGGATGATTTGGGATATCATGGGCCTCTATGGGCGTCAACGAACCGTCAACCATCGCGCCGGTCGTGGCGGCCCAAGACGCAAAACCTGACAAGGGCCGCTTCGCGACCGAAGCGCGACGCACCCACTAAAGCTTCCTTAGGGTTAAGAAGGCGTTGAGACGCTGCTCGACGCGGCGACGCAAAGGCGCGCCACGGCCTCCGATCGGGCTGCGGCGAAACGCCCGTCAGACCAGATGCGGCTGGGGCGTCAGGCCGTGAAGCTCGGGCCGCTCGCGGAACCAGCCCACGAAATCGGCCACGCCGTCGGCGAGCGGCGTCGACGGCGCGAAGCCGTAATCGGCGCGCACGCGGGACGTGTCGGCCGAGGTCAGAGGCACGTCGCCCGGTTGCGCCGCCAGCATGCGGGTGCGGGCGCTCTTGCCCGCCGCGCGCTCGATCAGCGCCACCAGTTCGGTGACGCGCACCGGCGAGGCGTTGCCGATGTTGTAGATCCGGTGCGGCAGCTCCCCGTCCGGGAACAGCGGCCGCTCCACCATCGCCATGATCGAGCCGACCACGTCGCCCACATGGGTGAAGTCGCGCAGGCCCTGCCCGTGGCCGTAGAGCTCGATCTCCCGGCCGGCGAGGATGGCGTCGGTGAACGACCAGTAGGCCATGTCCGGCCGCCCCCACCGCCCGTAAACGGTGAAGAAGCGCAGGCCGAGCTGCCGAAGACCGTAGAGATGGGCGTAGGCCGAGGAGGCGAGCTCGTTCGCCCGCTTGGTGGCGGCGTAGAGCGACGACGGCAGGTCGGCCCGGTCGTCCTCCTTGAACGGCGCCCGGTCGCGGTCGCCATAGACCGACGAGGACGAGGCGTAGACGAGATGCGCCTCCGGCGCGTCCCGCCGCAGCGCCTCGAGCACAGAGACATGGCCAAGATCGTTGGAATGGATGTAGGCGAACGGGTTGTCGATCGAGTAGCGCACGCCGGCCTGGGCGGCGAGATGCACCATCGCCTGGGGATTCACCTCGCGCACGAGGCCCGCGAACCGGGCGGCGTCGGCCACGTCCGCCTCGACGAAACGGATCGCCTTGGGCAGCGCCGCGAGGCGGGCGCGCTTCAGAACGAGCGGGTAATAGGGAACGAGATTGTCGACGCCGACGACGTCGTGGCCGCCGGCGGCCAGCGCCCGCGCCACATGAAAGCCGATGAAGCCGGCGACGCCGGTAACGATAACTTTCACGTCCGATCGTATCCCTCGAAACCGCGGAGACCACGCCCCTTCCGCGGGCAGTGCGCCAGCCGGCCTGTAAGCCGGGTTCTGTATGGCGCGAAGCCGGGTCGCCCCGGACCGCGCGCGTGACGGCCATTCCTCTAGGGCGGCCATTGCTGGACGCCTCAAGCAACCAACCCGGGCGACGACCTGGAGACAGGCCCGCGCCCCCGCGCAAGGCGGAGACGCCTGTCGCCCCTATTCGGTTTTGCTCCTGGCGGGGTTTGCCATGCCGCTTCCGTTACCGGTCGCGCGGTGCGCTCTTACCGCACCCTTTCACCCTTACCCGCGGACGAGCCGCGGGCGGTCTGCTCTCTGTGGCACTTTCCCTGGGGTCGCCCCCGCCGGACGTTATCCGGCGCCGTATCTCCATGGAGCCCGGACTTTCCTCTCCGGCGATCTCTCGCCGCAGCGGCCGTCCGGCCGACTGGCCGCGCACTTGTGGAGAGCCGCAGAACCCAGGTCAAGCGCCGCCGCGCCACACAGCCGCGGGATTCCCGCAAGGCGCGGTTGCGGCGAGCGCGGTCGTGACAGGCGGTCGGCCTCGTCCGGGGAGAAACGGCTTAAAGAGGGGGAGACGGCCGAAGCGCGCGCAAGCCGCCGTGGGCGGCGCCGGATGGCGTGACGGCGCGGATGCGGACGTCTCCATCACGCTGGCCGCAACGCTCGCGCCAGCGTGCAGGCGCCGATGTCATTCTCAAGAGGCAGGCGGGCGCGCGTCGGCCACGGGACGCCCCGGAGGCCGACGCGCGCTCGCCTGTGAGATGTCAGCGCGTCGGCTGCGTGGCGGCGCCGGCGTCCGCGGTCACCTGCGGCGCGTCGGCCTTCGGAGCCTCGACCGCGGCCGAGCGGCCGCCGGCGGGGATGCCCGCCGCCATGAAGCGCTTCACCTTGGAGCAGTAGACCGCGCCGGCGCGCGTCACGCCGCGCACGCCGTGGCCGCCCTGATACTTGGACACCGCCGCGCAGGTGCTGCCGCCGGACTTGGCGACGGCGCCGGCCAGATACTTCATGCCGTAGCGCAGATTGGTGCGGGGCTCGTAGAGCGCCTGCCGGCTTCCGCGGAAGCCCATGCCCTGCGCCGTGCGGTAGCTGAGCTGCATCAGCCCGATGTAGCCGCCGGGGCCGGTGGCCCTGGGCTGGTAGCGGGATTCCACCTTCACCACCGCATGGGCGAGCGAGGGGCTGACGCCGGCGTCGCGGGCGGCCGCTGTCACCAGCGCCGGGATCGAGCCGGTCGGAGCGGCGGCGGACGGGCTCGGAAGCTCGACCTCGCGGCGCAGCGCCACGGGCGCGGCCTCCACGTTCGGCGCTTTGCGCGCGGCGCGGACTTTACGCGGCGTGTGCGCCCTCGCCTGCCGCACGGACCGGCGGGAGGCCTCGCGTTTGGTCTTCACGGTCTTGCGCGTGTGCGCCTCGGGCGCCTTCGCGACGGTCGCAGGCGCGGCCGATGCGGCTGACGCCCGATGGGCGGTGAACGCCGCGCCGCTTGCGGACGTTACCGAAGTCTTAACAGTCGTGGATACCTTCGCTTCAGACTTCGTTGAGCTCGAAGGCCCCCGAAGAAGTCGTTCGTTGTTCGGCGCGGCGTTGGCCGAGGCGATTGCCGCCGCCAGTACTGCGACGACGATCGTCGTTCTACGCATAAACTCACTCCCCTGTGCATTGCGCATGGCGGGGACGAAAGCCTGCGGAACATGACCTCAGATCGACCGGAATCAGGTCGGAATGTGACTGGTTCGTGACGGGCGCTTATGTGGGCCTGATCAGCGATCGGGCAGCGCGGCCAGCAGATCGCGCAGGGTGCGGGCTGTGGAAAAGTCGGCGATTCCGTCCACCCGTTCGGGCCGGAAATGGCGCTGGAACGCGCGCACGACCGTTGCGGTGGCGACGGTGAACCGTCCGTCGATCTCGACGCCATAGCCGTAGAGACTGAGCAGGGTCTGAAGCTGCTCGACCGGATCGCCCTCGTCGCCGACCGTCAGTCCGGCGTCGTCCTCGATCGGCCCCGGCGGCGTGAGATGGCCGACGCCCTCCGCCGCCAGCCGGGCCCAGGGAAACTTCTCGCCCGGGTCGATCTTTCGGGCCGGCGCGACGTCCGAATGAGCGAGAACGCGCTCGGGTCGGATTTGGTTCCGTGCGCAAATGTCGCGGGCGAGCGCGATCACCGCCGCGATCTGCACCTCGGGGAAATCGGGATAGCCGTGCGGGTGGCCGGGATTGGCGATCTCGACCCCGATCGAGCGGGCGTTGACGTTGGTCTCCCCCTCCCAGGTCGAGACGCCCGCGTGCCAGGCGCGGCGCGCTTCCGGCACGAGCTGCAGCACGCGCCCGTCCTCCAGCACCACGTAATGGCAGGAGACGCCGCTCTCCCCCGAGCACAGCCGGTCGCAGGCCTCCGCGGTCGAGGCCATGCCGGTGTAGTGCAGCAGCAGGATGTCGATGTCGGCGTCGCCGCGCCCGTCATGGTTCGCCGCGGGCCGGACCTCGTTCACCGTGGGGCTGTCGGGCGTGAAGCTCATGGCGTCGTCCTTCGGGGCTCCGGCGCGATTCGGGTGGGCAGCTTAGCTCGCGGAAAAAAATCCGGCCAATGAGGTCTATTTTCGGCTCACTGTGTCTTACGACATGGCGCGGCCTCCGGGCGAAGCGCAGCATCGCGCTCAACCCCGAGGAGATCGCCATGCCCTACAATGTCGTGTGCGTGTTGGACGAGAAAGCCTCGATCGCCTTCGCCGCCACCGCGGCGGACGCTCTCGCGCTGGTGGACCGCCGGACGAAAGCCGGCGCCGAAGGCATCGACGTGATTTCCACCGAAGGCGCCCGCCTGCCGCTGGACTGGCTGCGCCGGATCGCCGAGGGCGAGGCGCCGGACGCGTTCGTCACCGTTCGCGCCTGAGCCGCGCGGCTCAAGCGCCCGCCCGCCAAAGCCTTCCCCGCCGCCGCGACGAAGCCGATTGCGCTTCGCGCGGCGGCGGGGACAATGCCGCCATGTCGCTCGAATCGCCTTCCCGCTCCGCCCTTGTTCTGGTCGCCATCGCCGGCCTGTTCGGCGCGGCCGGAACCGCCGTCGGCGCCGTCGCGGCGCATCGCATCCCCGATCCGGCCCTCGCCACCGCGGGCACGTTCCTGCTGATCCACGCCGCCGCCCTCGCGGGCCTCGCCGCGGCCGCTCAGGCGTTCCAGGCCGGCTGGCGCCTGACCGCCCCGGCCTACATCATCGCGCTCGGCGTCGCGCTGTTCTGCGGCGCGATCATCGCCCGCGCGGGCTTCGACCTGCGCCCCGTCCCCATGATGGCGCCAGCGGGCGGCTCGCTGCTGATCGCGGGCTGGGTCCCGGCGGCGCTCGACGCGCTGCTCGCCCTGCGCCGGCGGCCTTGAGCGCGCGGGTCGCCCTTCTCGGCATTTTCGCCGCCGACCTGACGTTCCACGCCCCGCGCCTGCCGAAGCTCGGCGAAACCGTTCTCGCCGAAGGCTTCACGCTGGGCGCGGGCGGCAAGGGCTCCAACCAGGCCATCGCCGCCGCCCGCGCCGGCGCCGAGGCCACGCTGATCACCCGCGTGGGCGACGACGCCTTCGCCGATCTCGCCTTCGCGGAATGGGCGTCGGCGGGGGTGGACACGCGCTTCGTCACCCGGGCGCCGGGCGAGGCCACCGGAGCCGCCTTCATCTATGTGGACCCGACGAGCGGGCAGAACGCCATCGTGGTGAACCCCGCCGCGGCCGGCGCGCTGTCGCCCGAGGACGTGCGCCGCGCCCACGCCGCCATCGAGGGCGCGGGCGCCTTCGTGGTCCAGCTCGAACAGCCGCTTGAGGCCGCCCACGCGGCGCTGGCGCTGGCGCGCGCCACCCTGAA